>NZ_NEJX01000019.1:0-124115 GCF_002113245.1 Pseudomonas sp. B13(2017) | reverse complement strand
TTTGTGTTCTTTCGAATAAGATTTTCGCACTGATTTTGCCTCCAATTGGGCGCCATCATAGCGCCCGAAGAAGGTGTCCAAAATCATTAGGCCAGTTCAGTTTACCCGCGAAGCAAGCGCCGCGATGGATGGCACCGGCGGTGCCGGTGTTCGCGGGTGAACCCGCTCCCACAATGATTGCTGTTGGGCAAAATGACAGCTAACGGTCGGTCGCGGATGGCTGCTAACGACCCAAGGCGGAAATCTGTAACCGGGGCCGCTTCGCGGCCCATCGCCGGCAAGCGCGGCTCCCACAGGTACAGCGCATGCCTGAAAGCTGGTGATATTCCTGTGGGAGCCGGCTTGCCGGCGATGAGGCCGGTACTGACAACAGTGCTTTGGATCACTGTCCGCTTTGGGTCGATACCGGTCGGTAGTGACTGACGGCTTTCGACCCAGAGCAGCCCTTGAGCAATACTATGACGAAGCAGTAGCGTTGGCAGCAAGGTTGACGAGTAATACTCTGGTAAAAGAATGTCCTTCAATTCGCATAAGAAAAAACTGCTAGATGACATCGAGCCACTCTCGCACCGTGCGTCACATGCGCGCTCATGCGACCTGCTGGTAGCTCAAAAAATAGGATTGCCTCGTGATGCTGTAATTGAACTGGTGGCGCGTCAAACTGGCGTCAATCTCCATAAGCCACAGTCTGTTGCCGAACTGCTGATCGCTTTAGCGGAGCTGGAGAAAATACGCCTGGGTCAATAGTGGCTATCCCAGCCTGGAGTCTTCGTCTGAGGCTGTCAGAGGAACTGACCGCTATGGGTCGGTAGCAGACCAATACTCCCTCTTAACTCTTCGAAAGCTGGGCACATCTGTGCTGCATCGCTTCCAGCCCCCAAGGATCTACGTTCGGTAAACCGACGAGCTCTAGTCATAGAGTGTTCATCCGTGAAACCTAGGTATGGATGTGCGATACCCATGGACGATGGTGCAGGCCCCAAGCCAGGGTTACCGCGTGATTGCCCATGACCGCCGTGGCCACGGTCGCTCCACACAGACCGACAAAGGCAACGACATGGACACCTACGCCGCGGAACTTGCGGAACTGGTTGCGCACCTGGATCTGAAGAACGCCGTGCATATCGGCCATTCCACTGGCGGTGGCGAGGTTGCCCGCTACGTCGCACGCCATGGTGCCGGCCGCGTCGCAAAGGCGGTGCCGATCGGCGCGGTGCCGCCGATCATGCTGAAAACCGCGAAGAACCCCGGCGGCCTGCCGCTCAAGGTGTTTGACGGCTTCCGCGAAGCGCTCGCCGCCAGCCGCTCGAACTTCTACCGCGACGTCGCAGGGGGCCCCTTTTACGGCTTCAACCGGCCGGGCGCGAAGGTCTCCGAAGCGGTGATCGGCAACTGGTGGCGCCAGGGCATGAACGGCGGGGCCAAGGCCCATTACGACTGTATTGCGGCCTTCTCGGAAACCGACTTTACCGAAGACCTGAAGCAAATCGCCGTGCCGACACTGGTGCTCCACGGTGAGGACGATCAGATCGTCCCCCTCGACGACTCCGCGCGCCTCTCGATCCAGCTGCTTCGCAACGGCACCCTGAAGACCTACCCCGGTCTGCCCCACGGCATGTGCACCACCCACGCCGAGACCATTAACGCGGACCTGCTGGCCTTCATCAAGGGCTGATGCCGCTGCAAGCGAAAGCTCCGGGGCACAGAGCCCCAGGCTTATTCCATTCAGAGCTGCGACAGCCCGCCATCGACGCACAGGTCGACGCCGGTGATGAAGCTGCTGTCGTCCGAAGCGAGGAACAGCGCAGAGTTCGCCAGCTCTTCAGGGCGACCGAGCCGACCCAGCGGAATTAACCCCGCCAGTTGCCTTTCGAACTCACCGTACTGCGCCTCGCCGATGCCCATCTTGCCGATGATCGGCGTCCGGACCGGGCCGGGGCTCAGGCAGTTGACGCGGATGTTACGGCCCTTGAGTTCCGCTGCCCAGCTGCGGGCAAAGGAGCGCACCGCCGCCTTGGTCGCCGCGTAGACAACGTGGGCCTCCAGCGCCTTCAGGTGGGCGATGGACGACACCAGCACGATGGAGCCGCCGTCACGCAGCAGCGGTAGCGCTTTCTGGATGGTGTAGAAGACGCCTTTGACGTTGATATCGAACTGCTCGTCAAACTGCTCTTCATCGACCTGATCGCCCGGAGCCGGACGGATGACGCCAGCGTTGGCGACCAGCACATCGAGGCGGCCGAAGCGCTCTCCGATCTGCTGGTACAGGTCGTCCAGCTCCTCCAACCGGCTGGCGTCGGCGCAGATGCCCACGGCGTTTTCACCGATGAGCTCGACCGCCTCCTCCACCGCTTGCCGACGACGCCCGGTGATGACCACCTCGGCGCCTTCCTGGGCGAATCGTTGCGCGGTGGCCAGGCCGATACCGCTGTTGCCGCCCGTGACCAGGGCGACCTTGTTGCTTAGCTTTCCCATCATATCTCCAACGTTGCTTGTGAATCCGCTCGTTTGGGAGGTCGCAAATCGGGAGCACGCAGCAGGTCCTGTTGCAGGGGCAGATAGCGCTCGATCTTTTCCGCCAGGCGTTCGCGGCGCTCGGCCAGCTGGGCCTGCAGCGCGTCCAGGGCCACCAGTTTTTCCAGGTGCTGCTGCAGGCAGGCGAGGAAGCCTTCGCTGTCCTCTTCCTCCTCCAGGTACTGCAGCAGGCCGTGGATCTGCCGGGTGCTGAAGCCGCACTCGAGCAGCTCGCGCACCCAGAGCACGCGTTGCACCATGGACGCGGCGTAGTCGCGATAGCCATTGTCCAGCCGCGCCGACTCGATCAGCTGCTTCGACTCATAGTGGCGAAGCGCGCGTGTACTGACGCCGGCGCGTAAGGCCAGCTCTCCGATTTGCATGTTGACCTCCGATGGGGAGCACTCTGGGGGCTTGACGCTAGTGTCAAGGTCAAGCCCCCTTTCGCTTTTTCAGTCGGCCATTGTGGGATGCGCCGGCAGGGTGAACTGCACCGCCGCACCACGGGGCTGGTTGGCGCTGGCCCAGAGATGGCCGCCATGGCTGTCGATGATCGAGCGGCAGATCGACAGCCCCATGCCCATGCCGGTGGCCTTGGTGGTATAGAACGGCGCGAAGATCAGGTCGGCGTTGTTCTCGGCGAACCCCGGGCCGTTATCGCACACCCTCACTCGCACGCCACCCGCATCGGACTCGGAACAGACCAGTAGGTGGCGCTCGCCAACGGGCACACCGTCCATGGCTTCCAGGGCATTGACGATCAGGTTGAGCATCACCTGCTGCAACTCTACCCGGTCACCCTCCACTTCCGGCAGGCCGTCGGCAAGTTCGACGCGCACCACGGCACCGCACTTGGCCGCCTCGCCGCGGGTGAAGTCGACCATCTCGCGCAGCGCCGCGCTGACGTCCACGGCCTGTTTCTGCGGCGGTGTCTTGCGGATCAGCTGGCGGATGCGCCCCAGCACCTCGGCGGCGCGGTTGGCGTCCTTGATGATGCGCCCCAGCACCTGGCTGACTTCACCCAGCTCCGGCGGCTGTGCCCCCAGCCAGCGAAGGGCGGCATTGGCGTTGGTCACGGTGGCGGCGATCGGCTGGTTCACCTCGTGGGCGATAGACGCTGCCAGTTGTCCCATGGTCGCCACGCGGTTGGCGTGGGCCAGTTCGTTCTGCACCTCGCGATAGCGACGTTCGCCCTCGCGCACGCGCTCCTCGGCCTGCTTGCGCTCGGTGAGGTCGAGCACGAAGGCCACCCCCTCCTGTTGGCTGGCCTCGAAGGCCGCCAGGCCGACGATCACCGAAACGCGGCTGCCGTCCTTGCGGATGTATTCCTTCTCGAAGGGCTGTGCATGCCCGGTCCGGATAGCCGAGGCAAGGTGCGCTTGACTCAGCGCGAAGGACTCCGGCGGTGTCAGGTCGTGCCAGCGCACGCGGCCGGAAAGCAGGTCATCACGCTCGTAGCCGACCATGCGCAGGAAAGCGTCGTTGGCTTCTGCTATCTCGCCGCCCGCACTCCAGACGATGATGCCGATGATGTTGGCGTCCACCAGCCGGCGAATCCTCGCTTCGCGTTCCGCGGCGTCGCGATAAAGGCGCGCGTTCTCCAGCGAGGTCGCCGCCTGCGAGGCCAGCAGTCGCAGCACGGCGATCCGTGCAGGGCTGAACACGCACGCCGAGAGGTTGTTCTCCAGGTACAACGCGCCGGTGAGCTTGCCCTGGTTCATCAGCGGCATGCAGAGGATCGAACGCGCGCCGTGCTGCCGGACATAGGGGTCGGTAGTGAGGCCCGGCTCGGCCATGGCGTCGTCCAGGCACAGGCTCTCGCCAGTGCGCAGCACCTGGTAGAGCACCGTCTCGGCCAGCGTCGCTGCGCGGATCGGTTCGTTGCACAACTGCATCGCGTCGTCGCCGACAGTCGCCAGCGCCGCTATGCGTGGCTCACCCGCTTCGGCAAGAACCAGCACGCCACGCTCGGCGCCGGCCTGCTCGATGGCGGTGCGCATCACCATGTCGATCAGCTTCTCCAGGACGATCTCGCCCGAGGCTGCCTGGGATACCTTGAGCACGGTGGCCAGGTCCAGGTGCTCCACCGGGGTGGCAATGGTCGCGGTCGGGCCGGGCGCGGGCTCCTCGTTGCGCAGGTAGCGATGTTTCCCTTCCAGCTGACGCACCTTGCCATCGGCGCCCCAGCGCAGGTAGCCGTATCGCGCGTCCTGCAGGTAGACGCGGGCGATCTTGGCCAGGCCGCGCGCGCCGTAGAAGCGCCCCGCCAGCTCGTTGGCCAGCGCCTCGATCTGCACGAAGCCGTTGTCCTGCGCCTGGCGGATGGCCTCTTCGTAAAGCAACTCTGCGTCGACCAAACGCCCTTCGGCCCGGGCGATTTCCGCGCCCACCAGAGCAACCCGGCAGGCGAACGATTCGCCGCACTGCCGTGCCCACTCCTGCAATTGCGCGTGATGCACGGCCAGCTCTCGCAGGCGCTCAGATTGCTCATCGACAGCCGCGGAATCGAAAGTGGCAGCCAGCGTCAGCGCCGCATGGAAGTGGTATTCGGACTCCTCAGTAAAGGTCTCCACAACCCACAGCAGCGCCTTCGCCCGCGCCACACAATGCATGGCCGCCGCGTGATCGCCCGCCATGCAGCGGGCCTGCAGCTTGCGTATCCAGTACTTGGCCGCTGCCAGCGCCAGGCCCGGCGTGCTGTCCAGGTGCGCCTCGAAACGCGCCTCGTCGAACAGCTCATCGTCGAAACAGCCGAAGGTCGGGGTCTGCCCGCGCAGCGTACGGATCAGCGCCAGCTGCGTGCTTATGAAGTCCACCACCAGGCCGAAGCGCACCTTCTGCGCATAAGCCAGTCCCTGCTCGGCCTCTTCGTGCACCTGCGCCAGCGGCTCGCCGAGGAACAGCACATCAGCGATATGGCCGTTACCGGCATAGGCGGCGTAAGCCAGATCGCCGACGCGGTTGGCCGCGACGAAAGCCCGGCGCAGCAGTTCCCGGCACTCGCGCACCGGGCGCATCCAGCGCGCCACGAACATCGAGAAGCACAGGTAGGTGCGAGCCTCATGACGATTCAGCCCGCGCCGGTCGACCAGGTCGCAGCCCAGGCGACCGAAGCGGTAGCCGGCTTCGTAGTCACCGAAGCGGCGGCCGGCAATCCTTCCCACGTTCGCATAAAGCATGCAGGAGGCGTCGCAGTTGCCCCGCTCCAGACTCAGGCTGACGGCCTTGCAGATGGTCAGGCTAGCCAGGTTGGCGTCGCTCTGCAGCGCCGGGGCGAAAAGTTTGCCGAGGGCATCGAGAGTCGCCAGGGAGGCGGCGTCCTCCATCAGCGGAAGGTCGATCAGTTGCTCGATACTGCGCTCGCCCAACTGCGTCCAGATCTGCTGGTATTCCTCGCGCACCTGCTCGTCGTCCGGGTGCGCCGACCAGTGGATGCCGACTGCGTCCAGGTAGGCCAGGCATACGGCGACCGCCCTGTCGCTGCGGTCCTGCAACAGGCACACGTCCATCTGCAGGCAGGCCACCGCCGCCTGCTCCACCGTGGTGGCAGCGCGTGGCGTCAGCGCAGTGAGCCGCTCATCGGCCTGCGCCAGCTGGCCCGTGAGAAATTCGCATTCGGCACAGTTGAGTTCCAGGGCAAAGCCCAGGTCGTGACGGCGTTCCCAGCAATCGCCGTCGAGCAGTTGCATGCCGGCGCGCAGATAAGCCAACGCCGAGGTGTAGGCGCTTGAAGCCTTGGCGCGCTGCCCGGCCAGCAGATTGTACTCGGCCAGTTGCTCGCGCTCGGCGCGAGCCTCGATCAGCCGGGCGCCGCGGTTGAGCTGACCGACGATCTCGAAGATCGCTTCTTCGCGGCGTTCCGCCGGCGTCTGCTCGGCCAGCAGGCGACCGATGCGCAGGTGCGCCTCGGCACGGGCGGTTTCGGCGATCAGCGAATACGCTGCCTCGTGGATGCGGTCGTGGACGAAAGCGCAGGCGCCTTCCAGGCGCTCCACCAGTTCCTGGCGCACAGCCGACCAGAGTATTGAATGCACCTTCGCCGGCGGCAGGTCGAGCACGGTCGCCAAGGTACTGATCTGCGCGGTGTTGCCCAGGCAGGCCAGCTGCTGCAGCGCCTGACGGGTTTCCAGCGGCAGGCGCGCGAGCTTGCCGACCATCAGGTCGACGACGTTGTCGGTAAACCCCTTGGCGTGGATGCGCTCCGGCTCCCAGCGCCAACGCCGCGCCTCGTGGTCGTAAGTCAGCAACTGTTCCTGGGCCAGCGCCTGGAGGAACTGGATGACGAAGAACGGGTTGCCGGCGGTCTTGTCCTGCACCAGCCGGGCCAGCGCGACGATGCTCGGCGGCGGACAGCGCAGGGCCTCGGCAATCAGTTGCTCGATGTGCGCCCGGGCCAGCGGCGCCAGGCGTATCTCGTCGATGCGCACGCCGGCCTGGCGGATGGCTTGTAGCTTGCGAGTCAGCGGATGGCTGGCATCCACCTCGTTGTCACGGTACGCGCCCACCAGCATCAGGTGGCGCAGCTCCGAATGGGTGAGCAGGTCTTCGAGCAAGTCGAGGGTCGCCGCATCCAGCCATTGCAGGTCGTCGAGGAACAGCGCCAGCGGGTGATCGGCGCGGGCGAACACGCCGATGAAACGGCGGAACACCAACAGGAAGCGGCGCTGCGCCTGTTGCGGCTCAAGATCGGGCACCGGCGGCTGGTCGCCGATGATCAGCCGCAGCTCGGGAATCAGGTCGGTGATCAGCCGGGCATTGGGCTCCAGCGCCTGCAACAGGTCGCTGCGCCAGCCCTCCAGCACGTCACCGCTCTTGCCCAGCAACGTGCGCACCAGCCCCTGGAAGGCCTGCACCAGTGTCGAGTAGGGAATGTCGCGCTTGTACTGGTCGAACTTGCCGGAAGCGAACAACCCGCGCGGCGGGACCAGCACCTTGTGCAGCTCGTTGACCACCGAGGACTTGCCGATCCCAGAATAGCCCGACACCAGCACCAGCTCTGGCGTGCTGCTGGCGACGATGCGCGCGAAGGCCTCGACCAGCACCTCCACTTCCCGCTCGCGACCGTAAAGTTTCTCGGGCACCAGCAGGCGATCGGGCGTGCCCTGTTCGTCCATGCTGAAGGCTTCGATGCGCCCGCTCCGCTGCCAGTCGTCCAGGCAACGGCGCAGGTCGTGCTCGACGCCGGAGGCGCTCTGGTAGCGCTCCTCGGCGGTCTTGGCCAGCAGCTTGAGGACGAGTTGCGAGAGCATCGGTGGCAAGCCGGCAACCCGTTCGCCGGGCGGCGTCGGCTTGCGCGCGATGTGGCAGTGCACCCATTCCATCGGGTCGCTGGCGGAAAACGGCAGCGTGCCGGTGAGCATCTGGTAGAGGACCACGCCAAAGGCATAGAGGTCGCTGCGCGAGTCGACGGAGCGGTTCATCCGCCCGGTCTGTTCCGGCGCCATGTAGGCCAGGGTGCCGGCGATGGTCTCCGGCGGTTCGGGCGCCTGACGCTCGCGCGGCAACCGCGAGGCCAGGCCGAAGCCGGTCAGGCGGGCCTGGCCATCGGTGCAATTGACCTGGATGTGATTGGGCTTGAGGTCCTTGTGCACCAGGCCGCGCTGGTGTAAGTGGCGCAGCGCCACGGCGATGTCCACGGCCAGGCGCAGGCAGGTTGCGATGTCCAGCGGCTGGCGCAGCACACGGGACAACGGCTCGCCGCCGGGGTCATCGAGCAGCAGGCGGGTCTTGCCGCCTTCACGGTGCAGCGCCTGCGGGCGCAGTGCCCAGGCGCTGTGCAGTTCGTCGCGCAGGCTGTACTCGTGGGCCAGCCGTTCCAGCGTGGCGGGCAACGGATGTTCAGCGGCCGGGCGCACAAGCAGCACGCTGGCGCCGTCGTCACCGGATGGACGGGCGCGGCAGAATACCCGCTCGCCGTCGTCCCACAGGATCTTCTGTTTGCTGGCCATCGGTTCGGCAACCTCTGAAAGGTTTTCTGCTGCCCCCAGTGGTGGTCAGCGACTGTTATGCGATACACGTGGCGGCGCTCAGGTCGTCCGCTGCAACGGCTCGACGCCCAGGGCCTCGGCCATGCGCACCAGATCGGCGATCGAGCGGGCGGCCAGCTTCTTCATCACCTGGCCACGGTGAACCTTGACGGTCACTTCGCTGAGGTTGAGCTCGGCGGCGATCTGCTTGTTCATCAACCCCGCGACGACGAAGCGCAGCACTTCGCGCTCACGCAGGGTCAGCGCCTCGAAGGCCTGCCGCAGCGCCGCGCCGGACTGTTCGACCTGCAACCGCTTACCGTCGCGGGCCAGGGCGCTGGCCACCGCGTCGAGCATGTCCTGGTCGCGAAAGGGCTTGGCGAGGAAGTCCACCGCGCCGGCCTTCATGGCCTTGACCGTCATCGCGATATCGCCGTGGCCGGTCATGAACACGATGGGCATACGCACCCCGCTCTTCTCCATCTGCTCCTGGAACGCCAGGCCGCTCTCGCCGCGCAGGCGCACGTCGAGCACCAGGCAGCTGGGGACGTCACGCCGGGCAAAGGACAGAAAGGCCTGGGTCGAATCGAAGGTCTGCACCTGCAAGCCGATGGAGCGCAGCAGGCCATCGAGGGCGAGGCGCATGGACTCGTCGTCATCGACCACATAGACCACCGGCTCCTTCGGGCCTTGCGGCGGATTGGAATGCGACGACGAGCTCATCTTGCCTCCTTGGGGGACCGCGATACTCGCGGTGTGCAGATCAAAAAATTTAGTCCATGATGGGGCCCGCGGCAAAGTGCCAGCCCAATGGTCATGGGGCCGGAGCGATACCTTCGGGATATTGGCCATAACGCGCGCCATGGAGCACGCCATAACGCTGCTGCGCGCAAGGCTAGCCTGGCGAAGCGAAGCGCCGCCAGGCCAGAAACCCCTGAATATCGGCCACCTTCGGCCCACTTCCGACCGGCCACCCGAACAGGTAGAACCCCGATGGCAAGCGCCTTTGCGCTCCCTTACCCGCTCCCGGCAACGACGCCGATCACCGTCGCCTTCGTCGCCTACCCGCAGATGGGCCTGCTCGACCTGAGCGGCGCACAGACCGTGTTCTGGGCCGCCAGCAAGGCCCTGGCCCAGCGCGGCCTGCCCGGCTACCGGCTGCTGACGGCGAGCCTGCGCGGCGGACTGGTGAGCACCGTCGAAGGACTGTCGGTGGATAGCAGCGTGCTGGCTGAACTCGACCTCGCCGAGGTCGACACCCTGGTCGTCCCGGGCGCCCCGGACATCGGCGAAACCCTCGACAGCCACGGCGAACTGGCGGCCTGGCTGAGCCACGCGGGGTCCAAAGTGCGTCGGGTGGCCTCCGTGTGCAGCGGCGCCTTCCTGCTGGCCAAGGCCGGGCTGCTCGACGGCTGCCGCGCCGCGACCCACTGGGCTCTGTGCGACACCCTGCAACAGCGCTTCCCGGCTCTGGAGGTGGACGCCGACGCGATCTTCATCCAACAGGGCGCGGTCTGGACTTCGGCAGGGGTCACTGCCGGCATCGATCTGGCACTGGCGCTGGTGGAAGCCGACTGCGGCCGCGATGTCAGCATGCAGGCGGCGCGCGAGCTGGTGGTCTACCTCAGGCGCCCCGGCGGGCAGGCGCAGTACAGCACCCTGCTGCAATTACAGACCCAGGACAGCCCGGCCTTCGACGAGTTGCACCTGTGGCTGGTGGAGAATCTGGGGGATCCGAAACTGACCGTGGAACGCCTCGCCGAGCAGGCGAAAATGAGCCTGCGCAATTTCTCCCGCGTGTACAAGGAACGTACCGGGCGCACACCGGCCAAGGCCATCGAACTGTTGCGCCTGGAAGCGGCAAAACGCCTGCTGGAGAACTCCTCGCGCAACATCGAGCAGATCGCCCGCGCCTGCGGTTTCGCCGACGAGGAACGGCTGCGCAGCACCTTCCAGCGCCACCTGTCGATCTCCCCGCGCGACTACCGCAGCCGCTTCAGCCGCTGAGCCTCGCTCAGGCCACGGCCAGCGCCAGCGAACGCTCCGGCTGCAGCTCCAGGTGGCGGGCAAAGCAGCCACGCACCGGGCGCAGGCTGCGAATGAACAGCGGGTCGTCGAACATCGTCCGCAAGCGGTTCAGCGCACTGCTGACGGTGGCCTGGCAGAGGAACAGGCGTTCGCCCGCCCGGGTCACGTTGCGCTCGCGCATCATGGTTTCGAAGACAACCAGCAAGTTGATATCAACATGTCGCAGGTCATTTCTGTTCATGGTTTCGCCCGCCTGGTGAAAGTTGCATCCGAACTGCCTTTCGCAGAGCCGGCTCACTTCTCCAGGCTTGCGATGTGATTGCAGGCTATTCAGGCGTAACCGCTGAGTCAGTTGTACATGGGTGCAATATCGCCACCCGTTGGTTATCCGAACTAATACCTGGGTATTGTTCCGCTCAACGTCCTGCTGCGAATATCACCCGCATCAGACGGCCAGCCGGAATATCCATACCCAGGTGTTGCCCGACTATACCTAGGTATACTTCTCCGACTTGTTCGACGGCGTATCTTGCAAATACGGCAGGCGCCGCCACGCGCGCCCCAGAGGATGCAAAAGACGCAAATGCGCATCAAGGCTGTCATTGCAGTAGTCGACGACGATGAATCCCTTCGCACCGCACTGGAAGGCCTGCTGCGCGCCACCGGCTACCTGGCGCGCACCTACGGTGGGGCGCGCGAGTTCCTCGGCTCCGACGGCCCGGAACTGGCCAGCTGCCTGATCTCCGATATCCAGATGCCGGGCATGTGCGGCGTGGAGCTCTATGAAGCGCTGCGCAGCCGTGGCCTGGACCTTCCGGTGATCTTCATGACCGCCTACCCCGGCGAGCGGCCACGTATCAGCACGGACATGCCCGGCGTTATCGCCTGCCTGCCCAAGCCGTTCGAAGCGGAACAATTGCTGGCCTGCATCGAAACTGCCCTAGTTCTGAAATCCTGAACGCGAAAATCCCCCGCAAGCTATTCCCGTCCCTGATCACTGCACTGCAGCTCCCCGTCGATACCTTCGTATAGTTCTCTTCAACACATGCGTAATTCCTGCACACCGATGTAGAAGTGCGCCCGGAAGTTCTCCTCCCTAGCATGGACTCACAGCGGATGACTGCAGACGGCACAACGCAAACCAGGTTTGCAACTACCCGTCAGCGTCACGCCGAACTTGAAGCAGTGACTTCAAGGAAATTCATCCATTCGAGTCAGGAGCACATGATGAAACAGCAACTTCTGGTTATTGGCGCGGGCTTCGGTGGACTGTGGAGCGCACTGAGCGCCGCCCGCCTGCTGGACATGCACGGCCGCAACGATGTGGAAATCACCCTGTTGGCGCCGCAGCCTGAACTGCGCATCCGCCCGCGCTTCTACGAACCCGATGTGCACAGCATGTTCGCTCCGCTGACCGAGCTGTTCGAGGTCGTGGGCGTGCGCTTCGTCAAGGGCACCGCCGAGAGCATCGACGAGCAGTCCCGCAAGGTCGGCTACCGCGATGAAACCGGCCGCGCTGGGGAGCTGAGCTACGACCGCCTGGTACTGGCCAGCGGCAGCCACCTGTCCCGCCCGCCGGTACCGGGCCTGAACGAGCATGCCTTCGACGTCGACCAGATCGAATCGGCGGCGCATCTGGAAAGCCACCTGATGTCGCTGCGCAACCAGCCGGCCGGTCGCGCACGCAACACCGTGGTGATCGCCGGCGGCGGCTTCACCGGTATCGAGACCGGCACCGAAATGCCGGCCCGCCTGCGTGCGATACTGGGTGAAGACCAGGATGTCCGCGTGGTCATCGTCGATCGCGGCGAGCGCATCGGCGCGGTAATGGGCGAAGGCATCCGCCCATCGATCATCGAGGCCTCCGACAGCCTGGGCATCGAATGGATCACCGGCGCCACCGTCGCGGCCGTGGACGCCAACGGCGTGACGCTCGCCGACGGCCGCCACATCGAGAGCCACACAGTAATCTGGACTGTGGGTTTCCGCGCAAGCCCGCTGACCGAACAGCTGACAGCCCAACGTGATGGTCAGGGCCGCCTGCACGTGGACGGCAACCTCAAGGTTCGTGGACTGCAGAACGTCTTCGCCGCCGGTGACGTCGCCTACGCCGCGACCGACGATATCGGCAACTTCGCCGCGATGTCCTGCCAGCACGCCATCAGCCTCGGACGCCACGCCGGCAACAACGCCGCCGCCGACCTGCTTGGCGTTGCCCCGACCCAGTACCGCCAGCCCAAGTACGTCACCTGCCTAGACCTCGGCGCCTGGGGCGCCGTGTATACCGAAGGCTGGGACCGCCAGCTGAAGCTGGTGAAGGCCGAGGCCAAGGAACTCAAGACGCAGATCAATACCGTCTGGATCTACCCGCCGGCCGCCGACCGCCGCGCCGCCCTGGCCGCCGCTGACCCGCTGATCCCGGTGGCCTGATCGCTCTATCCACTTTATTCGCTCCGCCCGCACTCCCTGGCCCCGAGGGAGCGCCATTCGCCTGATGGACCGGACCTAACAAGCAACAGGAGACCACCATGACCATGCACCTGAATACCTTCGCCCAGCCCGATGCCACCACCCCGGCCCAGGAACTGGTGCCTTCGCGCTACGCCCTGCGCGTGGGCGAGATCGACGTGCTGGTGGTCAGCGACGGCGTGCTGCCGCTGCCGACCGAAACCATGTCGACCAACGCCACGCCGGAAGAGCGCGCGGCGTGGTTCAAGGAGATGTACCTGGGCCCGGACATGTTCGACTGGGCACTGAACGTGCTGCTGGTGCGCAGCGGTGAGCAGACCATCCTGATCGACGCCGGCCTGGGCAACCAGTTCCCCGGTTTCCCCCGCGCCGGGCAGCTCCCCAAGCGCCTGAAGGATGCCGGCATCGAGCTGTCGTCGATCACCGATATCGTGATCACACACATGCACATGGACCACATCGGCGGGCTGCTGACCGACACTGTGAAGAACGGTCTGAGCCCTGAGGTGCGCATCCACGTCACGGCTACCGAAGTCGACTTCTGGAAGATCCCGGACTTCAGCCTGACCGAAATGCCGCAGCCAGTCCCAGATGTCCTGCGTCGCACTGCCAATGAATTCATGGCGCATTACGAAAGCCGGCTGCACATCTTCGAGGACGAACACCAGGTTGCGCCGGGCGTGGTGTCCAAGCTTACCGGCGGTCACACCCCCGGCCATTGCATCGTCTACGTCGATTCCGCCGGCGAGCGCTTGACCTTCGCCGGCGACGCGCTGTTCCCGGTGGCTTTCGACCACCCGGAATGGCACAACGGCTTCGAGCACGACCCGGAAGAGTCGGTCCAAGTGCGCGTGCGCCTGCTGCGCGAGGCGGCGGCAAGTGGCGAACTGTTCGTCGCCACCCACCTGCCCTTCCCTTCGGTTGGCCGCGTAGCCATTGATGGTGATACCTTCCGGTGGATTGCAGGCTTCTGGAACTACTGATACCAAATGTTCTACCCCTGTTCCGCTGGATGCCTTTCAAGGACCCAGCGGGACAAGGGTTTTGATTTTCAATGTCAGTAACTGGTTAGTAGCAGAGGCGCACCTTCAGGCGCAGGCAAGTATTCAAATAGAAGAGTTTTGGATTCCGCTGGTAACTCCCCTCAAAAGGCTCCGGCCTGTATCCCGGTGCTAAAAGAGATAACATCGTCAAACCTCAGTCTGTTCCGCCATCTCCAGAGCGTCATCGACCTCAATGCCCAAATACCTAACCGAGCTCTCCACGACCAGCAGCTTTAGACCCAGAGCGGCCGCTCGACGAACTCTATCTTCAGCCTCCCAGCAGGCGTTTGAGCCACGAGTTGTCGTAAACTGCTCAAAGCCTTGGGCTGCCTGTACATAAGGAAAAGTGAATTTTATGACAACACTTCTTGAATGCTCAAATGAGGTTTTCAGTCGTGGAACCGTATTCAGAGCCAAGGGTTCATACCCGTATGAAGATGTTGTCGATTTCATGGTTTTTGAAACACTGGACGAGGATCGTCGCTTTGGGCTGATGGTTACCACTGGCTATAAGGCCGGCCTGCCGCTGGTTTGGCTACCTAGGGAGAGCAATGCCGAATGCCTTGGCCTCAGCAAGGAGTGGGTTTTGGCCAACTGGGGCAAGTGGATCTATCCGGACTGTGAAGTCTCACAAGTCCTTGTGATTGAAGGCTATAAACCTGGTTCGCACCCCTCCAGATGCTGAGCGGTTGGTGTCGCACCGAATCGACTCTGGTTTTCGTAGACGCCTCGAACGACTGCTCTGGGTCGAAACCGGTCATCCCCGACCGGCAGCTATCGACCCAAGGCGGACACTGATCCAAAGCTCTGTAGTCAGTGCAGGCTTCATCGCCGGCAAGCCGGCTCCCACAGGAGTATCACCAGCCTTCAGGCATGCGCTGTACTTGTGGGAGCCGCGCTTGCCGGCGATGGGCCGCGAAGCGGCCCCGGTTACAGATGTCCGCTTTGGGTCGAAAACGGCCACTCGTGAACGGCCGCCTTCTTCCATGGCGAGCTTCGCAGTCTGGCGTCGCCGCTCATTGGCTTGGCTGCGTCTCCTCCTGCTTGAAAACACGAAATCCGCGCGCCTGATAATTTCCAAGCGCGGCAGGATGGTCGAACGTGCATGTGTGTACCCACACCCGCTCTGTACCTTGCCATTCCCACGCAGATCGAACAGCGTGACTCAAGAGTGCCCCGCCGAAGCCGCACCCTAGAAACTGCGGTGCCAACCCGAAGTAGCGGATTTCGCAGTTACAGCCATCGGGGCGATAAAGCTCGTAATAGCCGGCTATCGCGCCGCGGTGATAGGCAACCCAGGTACGGTGGCACTCCTGTTCAACGAGTGCCTGCCATTCGGAACTGCTCCAGCTATCAAGATCGCCCCACTCCCAGGGCGTTCCTACCAGCTTGTAGAGAAACCGATTGAATTCCGCCTGAGGCACTTCACATTCGATGATCTGAAGGTCGTGACGCTGTGGTTTTTCCTGCAGCTCGGAAGCCGAGGTCATTTCCAGGTAATAAGTAATGCAAGACCGTTCCATCGTAGACTCCCTGCGTCTTCCCGCTAGCGATCAACAAGCATGCCAGCTGCGGCTCGACTGCGGCTACATCTGATGTCTGCTTCGGCTAGAAAGCAGTCGCTATCAAGTAATGGATAACGCTTGGCTCGCGTTGCGCGAACCACAGCTTGGCGCAATCGGAATCAGCCATGGCATCTTGCGCTAGTGCCATCCCCAAACCCGTACCGTAGCATCTCCTTGCCCAAACGTATTGCACCAAGCAAGGAGAAAACATGGTTACCGACACCGCATTGATCACTGGCGCCTCGGGTGGCATCGGACTGGAACTGGCACGCCTCCATGCGGCCAAGCGTGGCGATGTCGTCCTGGTAGCGCGCTCGCGTGACAAGCTGGAGTCCATCAAGCAGGAACTTCAGACTCGATACGGCGTGAAAGTGTATGTAATCGTGGAAGACCTGGCCGATCCTGGCGCAGCAGATCGGGTATTCGCTGCCACCGAAGCATTGGGGTTGTCCATCGACGTTCTGATCAACAACGCCGGGTTCGGTGGCCACGGGAAGTTCGTCGAACGCGACATCGCTGGCGATCTAGCCATGATGCAAGTGAACATGACCGCGCTTACCGCTCTGACCCATCATTATCTGAAGGCGATGGTGTTGCGTCGACGCGGGCGTATTCTCAACGTCTCGTCGACCGCCTCGTTCATACCAGGCCCCCTGCAGGCGGTTTATTACGCCACGAAGGCATTCGTGACATCCTTCACCCAGGCTATCGCCGAGGAAACCCGGGAATACGGTGTAACCGCCACTGCGCTGTGCCCGGGCGCGGTCGCAACAGGTTTCGTCGCCGCAGGTGATCTGCAGGGTGTGGATGCCTGGAACAATGCCAGGACGGCACAATCCGTGGCGCAATGCGGTTACCAGGCCATGGAGCGCGGTGAACTGGTTGCGTTCAATGAAGGCAAGTTGCGCGTCATGCTCGACTGGATTGTTCCGCTGTTGCCTCGCAAACTGGTGCTCAGGATGTCCCGCAAGGCAATGGAAAAGGCATCCTGAGAAGGCCAGAGAAGCCCTGCCCGTTCGCCTTGCTGACTTGCGTGCCAAGGCAATGCGCTGCAAAGAGATGCCTCGATAATGAAACAAGCCAAGAACTTCGCCGTGCATGCTGGGTGGAAGGTGATCATTGCTGATTTGGGAGTAGCGCCTGGGGACCTGCTGGCCTTGGCCGAGCTACCGGCTGATCTATTCAGCCGCAAGGACTCCGTGCTCTCGCCACCTGAGTATTTTCGACTTTTCGAAAGCCTTGAGCAGCTGGTCGGAGAGTCGCATCTACCACTGCGACTCGGTGGTGCCGTTTCAGTCGAAGCCTTCGATCCGGCTCTTTTTGCTTGCCTGTGCAGCCCGGACTTCAACGTAGCGCTCACCCGGCTTGCTGAGTACAAGCGTCTGTGTGGTCCCTTGGCACTGGATGTAGTCTTCCACGACGCTTACACCGAGGTTTTTATCGAGTGCTATGGATACGACCGTCCGCTCCCGCGCAGCCTCCTTGCGATGGAACTGGTTTTCCTAACCCACCTGGCGCGCCTCGCCACAAGGCAAACGATCACCCCGCTGGAGGCAGAGCTGGTTGCGCTGCCCGAACCAGCAAAACCGTGCGAAGAGTTCCTGGGATGTATCTTGCGACAAGGCAACTGCAATCGTATTCGCTTCTCCAAAGAAGATGCTGCGCGCCCCTTCCTTACCGAGAACGTTGCCATGTGGCAATTCTTCGAGCCGGAACTCCGGACGCGGCTTTCAAAGCTCGAAGCCGGCGCGACCACCCAAGAACGAGTACACAGCGCGCTGCTCGATATGCTGCCGAGCGGGCGGAGCAGCATCCATGATGTCTCCAGTCGTCTGGCGATGAGCAAGCGCTCACTCCAGCGTCATCTTGCAGACGAGGCGCTGAACTATCAGGAGATACTCAATGACACGCGTCAGGGCCTGGCTTGCCATTACCTGTCTCGCTCAACCCTGTCCCCAGGAGAAATTGCGTTCCTGATCGGGTTCATGGATGCCAATTCTTTCCTGCGCGCCTTCAAAGCCTGGACAGGCATGACACCGGGCGAGTACCGGAGGCAGCACAGCCACCAAACGTGAGTGCTGAATGGCAGCTTTGGCGTCAGAAGCGCTCATCGCCGATCGCCGGCAAGATCAGCTCCCTTACGAACGAAGCCTCGGACAAGCGCAACAGCGCGTCGACCATGGTGACCACATCATGCACCGGTACCTGGCGCCGTTCGCCTCGTGCTGCGGCTTGCGCCAATGGCGTGCTCAGGGAGTCGTCGGTATTCAGGTAACCCAGGTGAAGCACGGTCACCGCCAGGTTGTCATCCCTGAAGCCTTCGCGTAGCGCATCAGCCATGCCGTTGAGGGCGAACTTGGAGGCGCCGAATGCCACCTCCGGGCGCCCGCTCTGGCGAAGGGCCGAGGTCGAACCGGTGAGGATCAACTGCGGTCGGGGCGCACCTAGCAACTTTGGCACCAGCCGCTTGAGCAGAAGCAGCGTGGCGGTGATGTTCACCTCGACCAGCCTGGTGATCGATTCGTCGCTGTCGTCGAGGAATGCGTAGTGCTCGCTGAAGGCGTGTTCTTCCCAAATGCCCACGTTGCAGATCAGGACATCCAGATCGGCAGGTGTTCGATCCGCGATCTGTGCTACAGCCGCCGTTGGCTTGGCAAGGTCGGCATCGATCCAGTGCAGATCGATGCCCGAGGCAAGGGCCAGGTCGACCGGCTGTTTGCGGGATACGCCGATCAGCGTGTCCCCTGGCTTGCCGAGCCCTTCGAGCAAGGCACGGCCCAACCCTCTGCTGGCACCTACGATCATCGTCTTCATCTGGTGCTCCTTCCTGGCATCCTGCAAGTATCCATCGACCGATCAACTCCACCGGACATTGAGTACGACGAAGTGCAGCAGGACCCAGACCATCAGCAGCAGATGGGTCAGTTGCAACCCTTCCTGACGGATCCAGTAGCCGAACCATATCCCGCCCAGCAGCATGGCGAGCAGGAACCCGAGCGTTGCGCTCAAGGCCAGGTTCAACCAGGGCAGTGAAGCCTCCAGGCCGGCGCCAAGCACCAGTTCATAGCACCCGACCCAGGCCGTGAGGGCGGCGGCTGCCTGTATCAGCACGATGATCGACAGGGCCAGGCGATGGAGGGAGGGAGAGGTCATCGCTCGCCCCAGCAGTGGGAGGCTGATTGCGGGCGGTTGGGCCAGCGGCGCCATCGACATGGTCGCCCCGATCGCCCCAGCCGAACTGGCAAAGGCATGCAGGTTGTTGATCAGGCTGATACTCAGCCACAGGCTCAAGCCGATGCAGCAGGTGATCTGGAAAATCAGCAGTGAGGTCGGAGTGTCCATTCCTGGTCCTTTGTGAGTTCGTTTCCGGAAGCAGCGAGAGTCCGGACGACACTCTAGAACCTAAACTTAACCTGAGGTCAATACCGTCGGGATCCGAATAACCGGTCGAGGTCATCGAGCCACTGAACATTGAACTCACAGACTCGGACCGCCATTCGGACAGTTCCGTCAGCATGACGGGTCAGTCCGTAAAGAAGTACTTGCCTTTGACTTTCCTGGGGGTGACGAAGGCGAAGTCCGGAAAGATTTTTCCTCGGACGTACCAGACAAAAGCCAGCATAACAATACTGATAACCAATGAGACAGTGGTTGTTGCCGGATTGGATGCAAACCCAGCAAGTGTCTTTGGGAATTGGGGTAGCGCAAGGAGTATGTACGCGTTGTAGGCAACGACGCGATGGTTGTAGAAGCCCCAGACCCACAGCAAGGGGATCAAGATCATTGAGATACTCACAATCCATTTGGCCGCTGGCCCGATCCCGGCGCCTTGAGTCATTCCCAGAATAAATCCAATCAAAGCCTGAACAAGCATGATCGTAATGAGAATATTGACCTTGCGATCATGCTCGTCACAGCGAACTGGATCTGCATACGAGGCGATAAAGTAGGCAAGTTGACTGTCTTTCACACCTTGCCCTGAGAGTTGTGAGAACACTTCCGACTTTGCAATGTTGGCGTCGAGTAATTCGCGAACTTTTTCCTGAACCTCTTTCTTGCTCAAGGCTGATTGTGAAACGCTTTCTGATTGAGTCAACCTGACCGGTTTCCTGGCAGGTTTCCTGACAGAGCTCCTGACAGAGCTCCTGACAGAAGACCTCAGAATAGCGACAGCCCCAATAGAGGCTAGCGCGCCCAAGACGGTGACAAGGTAGAAGGCTCCACCTAGTGAGAGAGACCCAGGCTTGACCCTGCCCGGCTTTGCTGGATCGACAAGAACCTCGATCACTTTTCCCTCCCTGAATGTTGCAATTGATCTTTCAACCGACTCCAGGCTGCTCCTGCAGGGCCGATTTGATGTTTCGAGAGGATACGTATATTGCTGTCCGCCCAACTCGAAGGTCACATTTACCAGAGCGCAATAGGTGGTACCCTTACTGTGCACCTGCTCGGAAATGGAGGCAGTAGCGACAGTGGCTTTCAATTTCCACCAAGTCTTCGCCTCATCTACTTCCTTGTACAAATTAAGAGACGCGAGCAGGCAGAGCAAGGCAAAGATAAATAAAATAACGAACAGGACCGCCCTTAGCAAAAAGGTCTTCATAAGGCTCCTTGACCAACGTCAAATGGCGGCCGGTCGGAAGATGACACCTTGGCAGCAAGTCCCCCTGAGGTTAGTCCATGAATACTCGTATGCAATGCTACTTCCCGCACTTCCGCTCTTGGCCGAGCTCTGCCGCTTACCACCGCGACTTTGATTCGATAACCTCGACAAACCCCTCTGACCTGCAAGGCGGCTCGAACGCAGCCGCAACTGCCTCGATACTCTCCCGCGGCACTTGATGATCCGCGCGGCGTAACGCATTGCGTGCCAGTGCCTGCTCCACCGAGGCACGAACCCAGACCGCCGAGACCGGCACGCCAATGCGCGCGGCCAACGCCAGGATTGGCACACGATGCACGCGCCGCGGCAGTGCTGCATCGAAGTACAGGCAACCGTTATCATCCCCTGCCCCACGATGCTGCTCGATCCAGGTTGTTTTCCCCGCAGCTTGCATGCCCACGACCAACAGCAATCGCGCTTTCGGGCCACTGCGCGTTAGCGCAGCCTCCAGCGCCAGCAGGGTGAGCCGCCAAGCGTCGGCGTTGCGCGATTGGCTGAACACGCGCCCACCGAGCGTTTCAAGGTAATGGTCTGGATTGAACACTCGGGTATCGGCTGGAGGGGCAGACGACCAACGATAGCCAGTCAACGACCACGATTGCCCTGCCAGTTCAATGGACCGTACAGACGCCTCCCGGCCACCGCAGCGTCGGTAGAAGTGCCGATTCGGGTTATCCGTCAGCACCCAGGCGAGCAAACCTTGCCGGCCCGGCGCTTGAAGCTGCATCGCCACGGCCAGCAGCAGCTGCCGCCCAACGCCCTGCCCTTGCCAATGCGGCAGCAGATAAAGACCATAGAGCTCGTTAGCCTCCCCGAACCCCGGGCTTCGGTTCGGCCCTCCCGAGCAGAAGCCGACGATCTCGCCCGCTACCTTGGCCACGTGGTAGATCACTCCACTAACGGCGAACATGGCCCGATGCCGTTGTTGCTGAGCCTCGATGGTCAATCCGGCCAGAAATGCATCCGGCAGGATGCCCTGAAACGTTGTCTGCCAGGCCTTCACCGTCACAGCCGCGATGCCTGCCAGGTCCTCAGGGGCTGCCGCGGTAATGAGCAAGTCCATGTGCGCTCTCCTTTGATTCGCCATGCAACGATCAACTGCCGCTTTCAGTGGGTAGCCCGCAGGCTTTACCTGTACAGCAGCAACGCAAACTGTCCGGACACTGTCCCCAGGCCGACAGCATTGGCACTGAGCGCTATCTGCCCAATATAGATAGTCCGCTCCACCTTCCTCATGCCTGGTAGAGCGAAACATGTAAATGACCACCGGGCTCGATACCGGCCCGGTGATTGCTCAGCACCTTACCAATTGTGCGTATAGCTGGCAGTCAACACAGTGCCGGGTGCCGGCAAGTGGCTGGTGTTGTTGTTATTGCGCAGCAACTGGCTGTAGAGCGGGTAGTAGTCGCGGTTGAACAGGTTCTGGATGCCGACGCTCACCTTGTCGTCAGTGGAGATCTGGTACTGGCTGACCAGGTCGACTGTCGTATAGCTGCTCACCTGATGTCGACCAAAGCTGTCCACGCCATCGAGCCTGTAGTCCTTGGCGTCGAAGAACGTGGCTTGCAAGCGGTTGCTCCAATCCAGGGTCGGCTTGTATTGCACGTAGGCGGTCAGCTTCAGCGGCGGAACGCGATAGCCGGTCATGTCTTGCCAGCCTTTGCCGTCCGGTTTTTCTCGCCCGCGCATCCAGGTCGCACTCCCCCCTGCGCCCCACACCGCATCGTCCGATAGCCAATCGGCACTGGCTTCAGCGCCGTAGATGCGCTCCTTGGTGCGGGTCAGAATCAGGCCATTGTTGAAACTTTGCACATCCCCCAGCTTGGAGGTGGTGTAGAACAGCGCCAAGGTGCCGAGGGTGTTGCTGCCCAGCTCTCCTCGCCAGCCAAGCTCATAGTTGTTGGTCTTGACCGGCTCCAGGTTCGATGCGTCGATGTCGAAACCACGGCGCGCATTGCGCAGCTGAATGCCCACATCGGGCAATTGGAAGCCTTGGCTGAAGGAGGCGTAGATTTCCTGGCCAAGTACCGGTGAGTAGACGATGCCCAGGTTCGACAGCACCGCATCGTAATGAATGTCGCCACCCTTCACCGCCACCGGGGAGGCAGCCGCGGATTCAGACAACGGAACGAAGTCATCGAACTCGGCGGTGGAGTATTCGTAGCGCAGGCCGCCGTCGATAGACCAATGCTCGTCGAAGCGATGCTGCAGCTGGGCGAACGCACCGGCGCTTCGCGTCCTCAGCGGGGGCATGTAGGTGAGCTTGCCGGTCTTGTCGAAAACCAAACCGCCACTGGCGTCATAAGCCGCCGGGTCGAAGACGTCGAGCGGCATGTCGCTGCGCTCCTGGTTATAGTCGCCACCCCACACCAGCTCGGTACTGCCGCTGTCGCCAAGTGGCGTGCGCAGGGTCAGGCGGCTGCCGAAGACTTCACTGTTCTGCATGATCTGGTCGATGTTGCCGCCGCGGGTGGCAACGGCCCGGGCGTCGAACGGGGTGAAGCGGGTGAAGTAGTCCCGGTAGTACATCTGGGCAGAAAGCCGGCTTCCGAGAATGTCGAGATTCTCGTACTCCAGGTTCACCAGCGTGTTGCGAATGCGGTTCTGCTCATCGAGGTCCAGGCCCTTGACCGCATTGGCCGGCACAGAGCCAGCGGGGAGTTTCGCGACACTTGGGTCTGTAGCGTAGTCAGTGTCCTGGCGGGCGTCGTAGTGGCTGACTGCAAGCTGGATTCGCTGGTTCTCGTCGATGTGCAGCCCCAGCTTGCCGCCAATGTTGTAGATGTTCGAATCGAACAGGTCGCCTTGACTGGGCTCCGGGGCGATCCGGTCGCCATGCGCATCGTACGAGGCACCAATGTGGCGGGTACCGAAGTCGAACGAGTAGTCCACCGCGCCCTGAGAGCCTGCGAAATACTGCTGGAACTGCCCCCCTAGGCCATCGCTGCCCAGGCGGGTGAGCGGCGAGGTGGCGCTCAGGCTGGTTTCGGCACGGTTTTCGCCACCAGCAGGCCGTGTGGTGATGGAGATGATGCCCCCCGTGGCGCCGCTGCCGTAGATGGCGCTGCTGCCACGGATGACTTCGACCCGTTCGATCAGTGCCGGGTCGATGTTGGCCAGGTTGCGCGAAGAGTCGCGGTTGGTATTGAGCGGCACCCCGTCGACCATGACCAGCATGCTGCGCCCGCGCAGGGTCTGGCCATACTCGGTGACGGTGCGGCTGGAGTCGGACATGCCAGGAATCGCCTTGGCGAGTACCGTGGCCAGGCTCTCTGAACCCTGGCGCAGCTCCTGCAGTTGTTCATGCTCCAGAACGGTGGATTGCCGCGTTGCGGAAACCAGGCTGCTGCTGGTGCGCGAGGCGGTGATTTCCATCTGCGCCATTTCCACCGGCACGCTTTGGGTTGCGGGGCTGGATGCAGGGGCACCCTGCGCGACGATGACGAACGTGCGCTCATCCTTGGCCTGTACCTGCAAGCCACTGTCCTTGAGCAGCGTTTGAAGTGCTTCCTCAGGTGTGAACCGCCCTTTCACCGCAGGCGCGTTTCGGCCTGCACCGAGATCGCTGGCAAAGATGATCTGCACCGAAGACTGCTGTGCGAGCGCATTGATGGCCTCGCCCAGCGGCGCGGCGGGGAGATCCATGTTCACCTTTTCCCGGCCCTGGGCCGACATTGCGATGAGCAGGCTACTGGCGAGCAATGACAAGCGTAGTTGGCGACTGCAGAGGGGGAAATGCACTTCTCGAGTTCCTTTTTATGGTTGGGCTTTTTCAGTAGCCGCCATGGGGATCGAGAAACCCTACCTGCGCCTGAGAATTATTTTCTTGTCGATTTGGGTTGAATCCGGACGCTGCCATCCCCTTGTTGCAGCACGGCGACGGGCAGGATGCTTGGCAGCAGATCCAGTAGCAGGTCGACATTGTGCGCCTCGAACACCCCTGTCACCTTGAGTGCGGCCAGGCTTGGGTCGCTCAGCTCGATGGGGGCCTTGCGATAGAGGCGCAGCAACGACACCGCTTCATCCAGCGGCGTCTGCTCGAACACGATGCGATCATCTTTCCATGCCATCGCCCTGGAGGCATCAGCCTTCGCAACCGGCATCAGTTGCCCGCCAATCGAGTCGACCTGTTGCCCTGGCCTGAGGGTGACAGGCGCTTGTGCTGCAGCCGCCGCGACGTCCACGCGCCCACGGGCCAAGGTCACACGCACCGCGTCGTTATCCAGGCGGCGAACATTGAACAGCGTACCGAGCACCTCGACTTTCGCCAGGCCAGCGGACACCACGAAGGGGCGGTACACGGCCGAGGACACATCGAAAAGCGCCTGCCCTGCGCGCAGGTCGACTTCGCGGCTGAGCAGACGCCAACTGATATCGACATGCGTGCCACTGTCAAGCAGCAGCTTGCTTCCATCGCTCAGCAGCACAGCGCGCCGCTCACCAATGGCGGTAGCGAAACGCTCGCTCTTGTAGGCAGGGTTCAGCCACGCCAGGGCTGCAAAGGCGATCGCAACCGCCAGCGTGATACCTGCCGACTTCACCGCTTTCGAGGGCGCAGGCCTGGACGGCGGCATGGGGAACAGCTGCTTGAGCTCTTCACGATGTCGCCCCAGGGCCTCGTCCAGCGGCGCCTGTTCGGGCTGCTTGGTCATGGATGCACCTCATCGCGCCCAAGCCGTTGCCTGCACGCCGCCAACCCCAGGCGCAGGTGCTTTTCCACTGTCTTGATGGAGATACCGAGGCGAGCGGCTACTTCTGCCTGGGGGATTTCGTGAATCTTGTGCATGACGAAAACAGCCTGACAGCGAGGTGGGAGGTCTGTGATAGCGTCGACGAGCAGTTGAAACTCGCGCTCGCTGTCATACCTGGTCATCGGGGTGGCTGCCGGGCAGGCCACCTCAGGCAGCTCGGAGATAGCCTCTACCCAGGCGCCTCGGCGGCGATCGCTACGATAGCGACTCACGGCGGTGTCGTGGGAGATTTTTCGTAGCAAGGCCAGTGGGGTTCGGACGTCGTCTTTCTCACCGCGCTCAAGCAACTGCACGCACACGTCATGCACTACATCGCGCGCCATGCTTCTGTCGCCGAAGCGTCGGCGAATGTGGTCCACCAGATCGTCATAGTGACGTACCAATGTAGACAGCAGCGTCGGTTTGGCGGGATCGAACGACACGATGCATCCTGAATAAGAGGTAGGCCCCGAAACAAGACACAAGTGTAAATGAGAAATAATTGCGAATAAACAAGCTACGGCGTCGAGCCATGCTAAATCGCAGGAAGGTGAGGAATGGTCAGCCCATTGGCAATGGCACTGGCTTCAAGCTTTGCACGCTCCGCGTCCAGAAGGACATAGGCGGCTTGCAGCGTGGTGATCTTCGCTTGAATGTCGGCCATCTTGCTGGCTACCAACATCGCGCCTTGCGCGCAATCGATCGTATTACCCCGCTTGGCCGCAAGGATGTCGCCGATCTCGGCGAGCGAGAAACCGCCGCTCTGGGCACTTTGAATAAAGGCCAGATCAACAACGGTCTGGTCGCTGTAGCTACGGTAGTTGTTGGCTTGGCGGTGGGCCACGATAAGCCCGAGTTGCTCGTAATAACGCAATGTATGGCGGCCGACGCCACTCCGGCGCTCCAACTCTCCAACATTCACAGTAAAAATTCCTTGACTGTAGAGTACGCTCTACACCTTAGCCTGCGCCAATCATCCAGACAAGGATTCAGATATGAGCGTGGAATGCTTCGTTACCGGCGGCAGTGGGTTTGTCGGCCAACACCTACTGGCCCGCCTTACTGCGACAGGGCACAAGACCTGGGTGCTCATGCGCAACCCTGAAAATATCGAACGCCTCAAAGCGCAAGTAAGCCAACTGGGAGGTAACCCTGCATATATAAATGCAGTTGAAGGAGACATCAGCAGGGATGGACTTGGACTCAGCGAAACAGACAGGCAATGCGTAGCTTCAGTCGCTGTGGTCTTCCACCTCGCGGCGCAGTTTACCTGGGGCCTGACAATGGAGCAGGCCCGCGCAGTCAATGTACAAGGTGCGCTGAGAGTCGCCAGGCTCGCGGCGAGCCAGCGTATCCGCTTGCTGATGTTGGGCGGCTATATGCTGCAGAACCTTACTCATCTTTCAAGTATCGGGGTTGATCACGAGCGCCCTGAAAACACCAATTGGCCCGCAGTCTACGGTCGTGTGGGTGGCTACGAAGGCAGCAAGCTGGAGTCCCATTTTGCAGTCATCCGCTACATGCAGGAGGCAGGCGCGGATTACACGATCGTTCATCCTGCTACGGTGTGTGGCCATAGCGAGAGCGGGCATATCCCTCAAGGGCAACCTCTGGCCGACCTCATTCAAAACCTGGCACTGGGCCGGTTCAAGGCTGTCCCTGGTTCCGCCAGGCACTGGTTGCCATTGGTCAGCGTCGATTACCTGGTAAATATGATGACCTGCGTGGCGTTCGACCCGTCGATGGCCAACCGGCAGGTCCTTGCGCTGTATGAGCACACCCCGAACCTGCAGGGTATGCTCGAGCAATTGGCACAAATGCTGGATATAAAGGCCCCCCGCCGCCATGTACCCATAGGGTTGCTGAAGTGGCTATTGGCGATTCCCGGCCTGGCCACCCGATTGTCGATCAGCGCCGAGTCATTGAACTTCATCCAGACGCAGCGCTTCGACATGAGGGACAGCCAGCAACTGGAACGAAAGTATCAGTTGGCACATCCCGACATGGCGCGAACTTTGGAAAAGACCGTGCGCTACGTCCAGAGTTACTTGCCCTCTCGTCATGTCCACACTTCTGCAAAACCTGGCGGAAGATAACAAACGGGTTCTGACAGAGCGCGTAATTCTGTCGAACACTCCAGCAACTTCGGTGTTATATTATTGCGCATGAACCGGATGGTTACTTCCTGACCGTCTGGTTAGTTAAAGCGTGTCGACGCTCAACTTGGTCTTTAGGGAAAAAGGCGTGTGAATTGACGTGAAGCGTGACATCCACCTCGTTGTGCTACTGCTATCGGTCATCGGTTGCTCTCTCGCATCGTTAACGCTGTGGAAGGTCATGGCTTCTCGCGAGCGCGCCCTGGAAGACGTCAATGTCCATGGCCTGAACCTGACCCAGGCACTGTCCACCTATTCGGAGGGTATCGTCCGGCAGAGCTCGATGCTGCTGCTCGGGCTGGTCGAGCGCCTGGAAACCGAGGGCGCCGGGCCTGCGCAGATCGAACGTCTGGATCAACTGGTCAAGCGCCAGCAACCATTGATGCCGCCGATGAGCGGCATCATGATCTACGCCAGGGACGGACGCTGGCTGATGTCGTCCAACCAGCCGACACCCGTCGGTGCCAACAGCAGCGATCGAGCCTTTTTCATCCACCACCGTGACGACCCATCCCGCGACCCCTTCATCGGCCTGCCAATCCGTAGCCGCGTCAACCAGGAATGGGTGATCACCATCAGCCGGCGATTCAACGATGACCACGGCGAGTTCGCCGGCGTTGTCGCCATGACGCTTGGCGTGGAGAACTTCCTGCAGCTTTTCGGCAAACTGGATGTCGGCCATGACGGTGCCATCGGGCTGGCCTACACCGACGGTTCCATGCTGGTGCGCTACCCGTTTCGGGAACAGGACATGGGTCGCAACTTTTCGAAGTCGCCCATCTTTACCAAGTATCTCGTTGACCAGCCAGCGGGCACCGCATCGTTCACCTCCAGCCTGGACGGCGTGGAGCGCCTCTATGCGTTTCGCAAGAGCGACAAGCTACCCCTGGTGACAACGGTCGCGCTGGGCAAGCAGGAAGCACTCTCGGCCTGGCGGCTCGAGGCGCTGCTGTCGTCACTGGTGGTCGCTGCGCTGCTGGCACTGATCGGGGCCATTGGCTGGCTGCTGATTCGCGCCATGAGCCGGCGCAGTGCGGTCGAAAGCGAGCTTCGACTGACCCAGCAACGGCTACTCGACAGCAACCAGCAGCTCGAGAGCCTGGCGATGCACGATGCGCTCACGGGGCTTGCCAACCGGCGCTGCTTTGACGAGGCGCTGACCCAGGAAATCCGCACCGCCCATCGAAACGGCACCACACTGGCTTTGCTGATGATCGACATCGATCATTTCAAACGCTACAACGACACCTACGGGCATCCGGCTGGCGACGCCTGCCTGCAGCAGATGGCTGCCCTGCTCTCTTCCTGCATCCGCCGCCCTCGCGACCTGCTGGCACGCTACGGGGGTGAGGAACTGGCCGTGATCCTGCCCGATACCGACAACGACGGAGCGGTCGTCGTCGCCAGGCTGATGCTCGAGCGCCTGGCCTTGCAACCTATCCCTCACAAAGGCAGCCCTTTCGGGCATGTGACCGCCAGCATCGGCATCGCCTGTGCCGATGGAGCGGCCCTCGACAGCCCACCATCGCTGATTGAACGCGCCGACCGGGCGCTCTATATCGCCAAGCAGGCGGGCCGCAATCGCCTGCATGTCGACCGGGCGAAGGCATAAAGCCAATAACAAGGAATGTACAAATGCAATCTCATTTCGGCAAAGGCGTACTCTTTGCACTCTGCGCCGCTGCATTGAATGCAACGATCGGCGTACTCAGCAAAGTGTTGATGAACAGTGGATTCAGCTCCAGCAGCATCGCCCTGATAAAAACAGTCCTCGGCTGCCTGTTGCTGTCAGCATTGCTCCTGTTTCTAAAGCGGCCCCTGCATACGGCCAAGTGGTTCCATGCTGCCGTTTGCGCATTTCTCGGCATTTTTGTGTTGTTCCACTTTGAAACCTCGGCCTATAGCCATTACGCCGCGGCAGGCGTCGTGGTGATCCTGATGGCAAGCGCGTCCATATCTTCGATATTACTGGGGCGAATAGTTCTCAAGGACCCGATCACCGCCAACGCGACGGTAGGCGCCGGTTTGACCATAGCTGGCATTGCCGTGATTTTTGGCGCCGACCTGGAACAAGGCTTTACGCTGGAAGGTGCAGTGCTCGCTTCGATCGGAGGCTGCGGTTATGGCGCATTTTCGGTTGCCATGAAGCGAATGGGCGTTTCCGGGGGGCTGCATTTCACCCGGCAACTATTGTTTTTCGGCAGCCTCTACCTGCTGATGCCGGCTGCAACCGATGGGTTCAACATTGGCGAGCTGTCGCTGGTGGCGGTCATGGCACTGCTGGCGCTGGCCGCGTTGCCGACCATCCTCGGCTTCTTCTGTACCACCAAGGCCATCGAATACCTGAAACCCTCGCAAGTCCAGGCGCTGGAGCTGACCGAGCCGCTGTTTGCCGCACTGCTGGCGTTCGTGGTGCTCAATGAAGTACCGCGGGACACGTTGTACCTGGGGGCCGGGCTGATTCTCTTCGGCCTGTGCTTCTCCAATGAGCTGATCCGACTGGGCAAGAAAGCGCCACAGCCGTCCAAAGCATGAAACGCGTGCGAGCAAGCACCTCGAGGCATGCATGCTCGCACGGCCGCATTACCAGATCGCAATATCGTAGGTCAGGTAGATCCGGTTGCTGTCGCGCCCTCGGGAAAAGTCAGAGCGGTAGACGTAGTTGCGAAGCTTCACACCCAGACCTTTCACAGGCCCGGATTGCACCACATAGGCAAGCTCCACGTCACGCTCCCACTCGCTGAGCCCGGCATCAGCCGAGCGACCGTTGTCCCCGCTCAGGTAGCGCGCCATGAAGGTCAGCCCGGGCACACCGGCCGCTGCAAAGTTGTAGGCGTAGCTCGCCATCCAGGTTTTCTCTTCCTCCTCGATGAACTTGCCTATGCCAACGTTACTGAACGAGTAAACCGTCGCGCCGCTGATGTACGGCAGCCCAGCCTCGCCGTCGAGCACCTGGTAACCGGCACCGACAGTGTGCCCGGAGTGGGTATAGGACAGCTGCCCGCTGAACATGTCATTGTCGATCTGGCCGCCATGAGCGGCTCCGCTGTCGCGGCTCTTGAAATAGCGCAAGTCGGTGGTGAACACCCCTCCACCCAACGGCAGATCGTGTACCAGGCCGGCATAGTCCTGCCGATAGAAGTGTTCGAGCTGGCCGTGGAAATAGCTCAAGCGCAGCTGCTTGCTGATGGCATAGTCGGCCCCGGCAAAGCTGAAATCGCCTGACTCGCCGCCACTGTAACCATCGAGGAACAGACCGGTGCTGTCCGAGGAGTCCCGCTGCTTGAAGCGGTCCAGGTGGCCGGCGGTCAGGGTCAGGCCATCGACATCGGTACTGGTCAGCTGCGTACCCTGGTAGGTCTGCGGCAACAATCGGGCATCGTTGTACACCAGCACCGGTGTCTTGGGCAGCAAGGTGCCATGCTTGACGATGGTCTGCCCCAGTCGCGCCTTGGCCGTCACACCGGCACTGGCGAACTCGTCCGCGGCACGGCCATCGTCATGCACCGGCAGCAAGCCGGTACCGCTGCGCCCGCGGCCCGAATCGAGCCGTACGCCTACAAGCCCCAGGGCATCGAGCCCCAGCCCCAGCGGGCCTTGGGTGAACCCTGATTGGTAGTCGAGCAGAAAACCCTGTGCCCATTCCACACGCTCGCTCTTTGCAGTTGCAGCAGCGCGGGCGCTCATGCCTTGTTCGTCGCGGAAGTTTTCGTTGAAGTAAACGTTGCGCAGCTGCAGCTTGAGCTTGCCGTCGTCGATGAATCCGGCAGCGCCGGCCACAGGCAGCCAGCCGCAGAGCAGGCCACAGGTGGCCCCACGGAAAACAGTTCGGGACATTTTCGATACTCTGTTGTTGTTCTTGGATGAGGTGGGCGCCAGCAGCGCCCGAGGCAGATCAGACGAAGAAGGACAAGGCACCCGTGACCAAGGCCAGTGCGGTGATGACCAGTGATGTCAGCACCGCCCATTTCACGGTGGCCTTCTGGAAGTCGCCGATGTCGCGATCGACCATGCCCACCAGCAGCAAGGTCGAGGCCACCAGCGGGCTCATCAGGTGCACCGGCTGCCCCAGCACCGATGCGCGGGCGATTTCAACCGGGTCGATGCCGTAGGCGGCCGCAGCGTTGGCAAGGATCGGCACCACGCCAAAGTAGTAAGCGTCGTTGGACAGTACGAAGGTCAGCGGCATGCTGGTCAGCGCCACCACCAGCGGGAACCAGTGGCTCCAAGCCTCGGGAATCCAGTCGACCAGGGTCTGCGCCAGTGCATCGACCATCTTGGTGCCCGAGAAGATCCCCGCGAAGATGCCTGCGGCGAATACCAGCAGTACCACTGTCATGGCGTTGCCGGAGTGGGCGAGGATGCGCTCTTTCTGCAGATCCAGTTGCGGGTAGTTGATCATCAGCGCTGCGACGAAACCGATCATGAACAACAGTGCGGAATGCATCACACCCATCACCAGCGCTGCCATGACGGCAATCACCAGCACCAGGTTCACATACGCCAAGCGTGGGCGCTTATGTGGGCTCTCGCCGAGGATTTCCTTGATGTAGCAGTTGCCGCCACCCGACTCCAGGGCGATGTTGCCGATGCGTCGGCGCTCGGCACGGCCCAGCAGGAAGGCGGTGAACACCACCCAGGCCGCACCGCCGATCACGGTCGGCAGCATCGGGATGAAGTACTCGGTCGCATCCAGCCCGAGCGCGGCAATGGCCCGGGTGGCCGGCCCACCCCAAGGGCTCATGCCACTCATGATGCTCAGCGACAGCATGGATACCGTGGCCAGGATCATCGGGTTCATGCCGATGCGCTTGTACAGCGGCAGCATGGCCGCGCAGGTAATCATGTAGGTGGTGGTGCCGTCACCGTCGAGCGCCACCAGCAGCGACAGCAGCGCGGTACCGATGGCGATCTTGACCGGGTCGCCATTGACGCGCTTGAGGATCTTGCGGATCAGCGGGTCGAACAGACCGGCATCGATCATCAGCCCGAAGAACAGGATGGCGAACAGCAACAGCGCTGCCGAGGGCGCCACCATTTTCAAGCCATCGAGCATCATCTTGCCCAGTTCGGGGGCGAAGCCACCGATCACAGCGAAGACAATGGGTACCACGGTGAGCGCAACGATTGGCGACAGGCGTTTGCTCATGATCAGGTAGGTGAAGGTCACCACCATGATCAGGCCCAGGAGTGCGAGCATGGTCATTTCTCTTGTTTTTATTCTATTGCGGCCATCGGCAAGGCAGACGGCCCCCTACCCCACTCGGCATCGCCAGGATGCTGAGTGGGATTTTAAGTCAACAATGGGAGATGGAAGAGGCTTTCAGCTGTGATGCCGAGGCTCGGCAGACCAGTCGGCCTGCGCAATATCCGCCTCGTCCGGTGCAGCCGGAATGCCGTTCAGGCGGCGCAGCAAGGTTTCCCGTTCACAGGCATTCTCCGACAGCGAGATGACCACCGTGGCCACAGCGTTGCTGGCCAGGCTGGTCAGGGCACGCGCCTCGGACATGAAGCGATCGATGCCGATCAGCAAGGCAAGCCCTGCCAACGGGATGTCGTGAATCACGGTCAAGGTCGAAGCCAGTGCAACGAAGCCACTGCCGGTCACACCCGCTGCGCCTTTTGACGACAACAGCATGATCGCCAGCATCGTCACCGTCTGGCCCAGGCTCAGGTCGATGTTGCAGGCTTGAGCGATGAAGACTGCCGCCAACGACAGGTAGATGGCTGTACCGTCGAGGTTGAAGGAGTAACCGGTTGGCAATACCAACCCGACCACGCCTTTCTTGCAGCCCAATTTCTCCAGTTTCTCCAGCATGCGTGGCAGCACGGGCTCGGTGGACGAGGTGCCGAGCACCACCAGAAACTCCTCGCGGAAATAGCGCAGCAGCTTCCACAGGCTGAAGCCGTGAGCACGGCAGATACCACCGAGCACCACCAGCACGAAGAACGCACAGGCGATGTAGAGCGTACCGACCAGCTTGGCCAGTGCCCCCAGGGACGTCACGCCGTACTGCCCGACGGTAAAGGCCAGCGCACCGAAGGCGCCGACCGGGGCGAAGCGCATCAGGTAGCCAAAGATGCGAAACACCATGGTCGAGGCAGATTCCAGCACATCGAGTACCGGCTTGCCCTTCTCGCCCATGGACGACAGGGCAAAACCGCTGAGCACCGCGATGAACAGCACCGGCAACACTTCGCCCTTGTTGAACGCCCCGATGAAGGTGTCGGGAATGATGTGCATGAAGAAGTCGACCACGCTGAGCTTTGCCGCAGACGCGGCGTACTGGCCGAGCCCCGCGGTGCTTAGCGTGGCAGGGTCGATGTTCATGCCGACACCTGGGCGGAACAGGTATACCGCTGCCAGGCCGATCATCAGGCTGATGACAGTCAATACCAGGAACAGCAGCAAGGTCTTGCTCATCAAACGCCCGAGGGAGCGCTTGTCGGTCATCCCGGCGATACCGGTGACGATGGTGCAGAAGACCACCGGCGCGATCATCATCTTGATCAGCTTGATGAACGCATCACCCAGGGGCTTGAGCGCAACGGCCTGTTGCGCCCAGAAGTGACCGACCACCACGCCCAGCAGGACGGCGCAGAGGATCTGGAAGTACAGCGATTTGGCGAGTCTCATGAGGCATCACCCATTGTTGAAATTGTGCGGATGCGCTTGTTGCGAATGTACAGGTCTGGACTACCGCCTGAACCTACCCCGCCAACCTGCGGAATGTAGGCGCGTAAACGAAGCCTGAGAACAACCGCCGGGCGGTTCGCACCACAGAGGCCTGAATCGTCTTGCCATCTGCACCACTGCGCGACAGCGCGACATCGATACCGCCGCTTGGATGTTCCAGACGCACTTCGGTCAACTGCACGGCGCCCTCGCCCAGCAGATCGCCGATCACCGTACCTGGGCTGACGCAGGCAGTCGCCAGCCCTATCGCTCCGGTGATGGCCAAGGCGCGGTGGCAGTTGTGCGGCATGAAGTAGCGGACCTGCAACGTGCCGTCATAACGGGGCTTGGACACCAGAACAGGCTTGGGGATGACCATACCGCTGACATCACCCAGGCCCATGGCCTTGCCGGCTTTCAGCCGCAACGCCTCGAGGCGCTCGAGCAGTTCGCCGTTGGCGTCGAGTTCGGCCGGGGATTCCGAGCCGGTGACGCCCAGCTGGCTGGCCTCCACCACCATCATCGGCATGGCCATGTCGATGCAGGTGACCGCAACGCCGTCGATCACATCCTTGGCCTTGCCGGTCGGGAACAGCTTGCCGGTCTTGCTGCCGACCGCGTCGAGGAAGGTCAGGTGCACCGGAGCGGCAGTGCCCGGTACGCCATCGATCGCCGTGCGGCCTTCATAGCGCACGATGCCGCCGGGGGTTTCCACCAGCGAATTGACGAAAGTGCCGGTGTTGAGGTTGCGAATACGCACCAGCGTCTTGCCGTCCTGACTTTTGACAAGACCTTGCTCGATGGCGAACGGGCCAACGGCGCACAGCATGTTGCCGCAGTTGGGCGCGGTATCGACCCGGCGCTGGGCGACCATAACCTGCACGAACAGGTAGTCGACGTCGGCGTCGGCATGCAGCGAGGGGCTGACAATCGCTACCTTGCTGGTCTGCGGGCTACCGCCACCGATGCCGTCGATTTCCAGTTCATGCCCGGAACCCATCAGGTTGATCAGCAATTCGTCGCGTTCGACCACATTGGCAGGAAGGTCCCATGCGTGGAAAAAGGGGCCCTTGGAGGTGCCACCGCGCATGAGTACGCAAGGAATTCGTTGCATGATTTCGCACTCTTGTTGATCAATGGACATCATTGATGCTGTGGACAAAAGATTGACAGGGATGGATAAATCAATCCAATGCAAATATCGTAGCTATTGTTGCGATCCAAGCATCAATTCAGAACTGACTGCCAAGAGCGATCCGAGATGGAATATGAGCTGCAAGACATACGATCTTTCGTGAAAATCGCCGAACTCGGCAGCTTCCACGAAGCCGCAGAAGCGTTGCACCTGTCGCAGCCCGCCTTGAGCCGGCGGATCAAGAAGCTCGAGGAAGGCTTGGGCACTTCGTTGCTGGAACGCACTACTCGTCGCGTCAGCCTGACCAGCGTCGGGCGTGACTTCCTGCCCAAGGCCAGGCGCCTGCTGGATGACTTCGAGGACTCGATCCTGAGCATTCGCGAACTCGCAGAACGACAGACCGGCCAGGTAACCCTCGCCTGTATTCCGACTGCAGCGTTCTATTTCCTGCCGTCGGTGATCCGTGACTACAACGAGCAATACCCCAAGATCCGCATTCGTCTGCTGGACCTCAGTGCCAACGACGGGCTCGAAGCCGTACTGCGCGGTGAAGCCGATTTCGGCATCAACATGATGAGCGGCCAGCACCCGGACATCGAGTTCGTCTCCCTGGTACAGGAACATTTCGTACTGGCCTGCCGCAGGGACCACAAGCTGGCGAACCGTGAGGCCGTCACCTGGACAGAACTGGCCGACTACCGCCTGATCGGCGTAGGCCGGCTCAGCGGTAACCGGATGCTGCTGGACCATGCCCTGTCCGGGCTCAACCTGCGGCCCAAGTGGTTCTACGAGGTTCAGCACCTGTCCACCTCGCTGGGCATGGTCGAGGCCGGGCTGGGCGTATCGGCCATGCCCAGCCTGGCCATGCCCAGCGCCGACCACCCGACGCTGGTCAGCGTGCCGCTGATCGAACCCCAGGTAACCCGCACCCTGGGGTTGGTCTACCGCAGAGGGGCGTCGCTGTCGCCGGCAGCGGAGAAGTTCGTGTCGATCCTGCTGGACAAGTGGCCCAACCGTTGAACGAAATGCCTTGCTTCCGGCTCGGCACGGCGCAGGGGAAATACAGGCTGAGTTCATGGTTCACTCCCCGCCCAGGCCCAGCTTGTTGGGCCGGCGCTTCTCGATTGCAAACTTGAGCAGTGCCGCGCTGCGGAACAGGCCATGGGCAAACTTGCCATAGGGCAGCGTGATGAACAGCGCCATCACCGTCCCCAGGTGAAGCGCCAGCACGATCGCCATCGCTGCGGTATCACGCAGGCCCAGCAAGGCGAGGCCTGTGGCGCTGACCAACAGCAGAAGCAGAATGAAGGCGCGGTCCATGGGGCGCTGGGCCACATCGCCCTGCTCCGGCGCCCTGCGCAGGTTCAGCGCCAGCAACCCGGCCGGCCCGACAATCAAGCCAATTCCGCCCAGGGTTCCGAGCAACACCGGTGCGCTCAACAGCGGGTACGGCGCCTGCTGGCCCAGCAGATAGTGATACCCGGTGGCGACCACCGTGGCGGCAAAGCACAGCATGAAGCCGTAGAAGGTGAAGTGATGGAAGCGACGGCGCCAGAGCGTGTAGCGATCATCGGCGTTGTTGCAACCTTGGCCGTGCCCGCCGTCCAGGTATTTCAGGGTCAACGCCGCGCTTGATGCCTCAAGCACAGCCCCTTTTGCCGGTTGCGCCAGCGCCTCGGCAGGCGAGACCGAACGCCAGAAGCGACGTACCGCCACCGCCAGAGCCAAGCCTGCAGCGACAAAGACGCTACCGAACATCAGCGCCAGGGTGTTGTGCGGGAAGACCGCATAGAAATTCCCAGCCAACCGCCCGGGCAGCAGCGTGCCGTTGACGAACAAGGTCAGCAGCAGGAACAGCGACAAGGCTACGGCCAATGCACTGGCGACATAGGTGCCGTTGTGCCTGTACAGCCGCCCGAAGAGGGCCGGCCAGGCGTACTCGGCGTATGTCTGCCCGCGCACCTTGGCCATCGCCTGGGGCACGTTCACCGCGAATTCGTGGGGCTGCGCGTACTGGCAGGCATGCAGGCAGGCGCCGCAGTTGTGGCACAGGTTGGCCAGGTAATGGATATCTGCCTTGCCGAACTCCAGCCTGCGGGTCATCGCCGGGAAAACGGCGCAAAAGCCCTCGCAGTAACGGCAGGCATTGCAGATCCGCATTTGCCGGTCCACTTCCTGCTCCTCGACGTTCAACACCGGGATCAGTTCGAGGGCCGGCCCGGCGGTGTCAGGCTGGCGTGGCTCAGGCAGTTGCGCAGTCATGGCTCTTCTCTTTTTCTGGATGTTCGTAACCCGCCGCCGCAGCAGCGCTGGTTCCGGCGATACGGCCGAAGGCGGTGCCGATGGACATGCCGACGCCTGCGGTGTAGCCCTTGCCCAGTACATTGCCCGCCATCATTTCACCGGCAACGAACAGGTTCGGGCTGGGACGCCCGTCGAAATGGACGGCGGCGGTTTCATCGGTGCGCAGCCCCAGGTAGGTGAAAGTCACGCCAGGGCGCAGCGGGTAGCCGTAGTAGGGGGGCGTATCGATCGGGCGCGCCCAGTGGCTTTTCACCGGTTCCAGGCCAACGGTGTGACAGTCGTCCAGCCGGGTGTGGTCGAAAGTGCCCACCTGGCAGGCTCGGTTGTAGGCATGCACGGTTTCGAGGAAGGCCTGCACAGGCAAACCGAGCAGGCCGGCCAACGCCTCCAGGCTATCGGCGGTGGCGCCCGGGAAAACCGGTGGCATGAAGCGCCCGAGGGCTTTCTGGTCGATGATAGAGAACCCCACCTGCCCAGGCTGATGCGCCACCAGGCGCCCCCAGATGGCATAGCGCTTGGGCCAGAAATCCTCGCCTTCATCGTAGAAGCGCTGGCCATCGCGGTTGACCACCACGCCCAGCGACACACAATCGATGCGCGTGCAGATGCCGCCGTCGTACAACGGCGCACGAGCATCGATCGCCACCATGTGCGCCTGGGTCGGGTCGCCAATCGTGTCGGCGCCCTGTTCGATCATGCGGCGCAACAGCACACCGTCATTGAAACGCGTACCACGGATAAGGAAGTTGTCCGAAGGCCACTCCCCTCGCTCGTTCTGCCCCCACGCTTCGCGCAACCACTCACGGTTGGACTCGAAGCCGCCGGCGGCAAGCACACAGGTACGCGCCTCGATGCGCTCGGCAGGCAGTTGTCGCCCCTGAACCTCGCGTGTCGGCACATGGGCCGCAACGAAGCGTCCGTCTCGCAGTTCAATGTCGGCTACCGGTGTGTCGTAGCGTATCTGTACGCCAAGGTTTTCGGCGCTGCGGAAGTAGGCATTGACCAGCGCCTTGCCGCCGCCCATGAAGAAGGCATTGGTCCGTGCGGTGTGCAGCGCACCAGACAACGAGGGCTGGAAATGCACGCCATGCCGGCGCATCCACCCACGGCAGCTGGAGGATGCGCGAATCACCAGGCGCGCAAGCTTTTCGTTGGTCTGGCCACCTGTGACCTTCAGCAGGTCCTGCCAGAACTCCTCTTCCGGGTACGCCTCGAGCAGTACGTCCTGGGGGCCATCATGCATGCACCGCAGGTTACGCGTGTGTTGTGAGTTGCCACCACGCCAGGCGCGGGGTGCGGCCTCGAGCAGCAGCACGCTGGCTCCGGCCTCTCGCGCCATCAGCGCGGCACAGAGGGCGGCATTGCCCCCTCCGATGACTAGCACATCGATCATTTCGCCTCCAGATCACGAAGAGCCGAATGTTCGGCTGCTCCTCGTGACCGGGGACTTTAATGAGCGCCCGCAGACCGCGAAACGCGATGGTCGGGGGGAGGCATTCAGTTTTTCTAAAGGGGCTGGATGAGCGTACCCAGAATCCGGGTCAAAGCAGCCGGGCCCCAGGCCATCGGCCCTGTTCCACCAGATCCCGAGCGACCTCCTGCAGTACGATCCGCGTTGCCAGCGCTGCCGGCGAGAGCTCGTCATCGGTCAGGCTGACAATGACATTGCGACGCTGCGCCTGTGCTTCATCGATGGCAAACACGCGCAGGCCCGCCTGATGCGCCCGGGCCACCGTCGCGCCGGGCTGGATGGTGGCGGCATGGCCCGCACACACGCAATCCATCAACAGCGACAAACCATCGACTTCCATGACGATGCTGGCCTCCAGCCCTGCCCGCTCGAAAATCGAGCGCAACGTCGTTCGCAGACCGTGTTGCGTGCTTGGCATAACCAACGGCAGCGTCGCGATCTGTTGCAACGTGAGCGACTCGCCCCAGCCGTCCTTGACCAGTGGCGCGGGAACCAGCACGAACAGCCGCTCCGTCAGAAGCGCCCGTACCTCCAGCCGCGGCCCCGTCTCTGCCTGGAACAGCACCGCCAGGTCGAGGTGCCTGGCATTGAGCTGGTTCATAAGATAACCAGACAGCATCTCCACCAGGTGCAGCCGGATGTCGGGATAGCGTTCGCGCATCCTGTCGATCAACGCCAAGCCAAGGATCGATGCAGTGGTCGGTGCCAGCCCCACGCTGGCATAGCCGCTCATGCGACCACTTTGTGCCGCCAGGACAGCATGCTCCGCCTGACGAAGCGCCAGGCGCGCATGGTATTCGAAGGCCAGTCCGGCCGCGGTCGGCGCTACGCCGGTGCTCGAACGCGTCAAAAGCCGGGTACTCACCTCGCTCTCCAGCTTCGACAGTTGCTGGCTCAGTGCGGAGGCGCCGACCCCGAGCTCGACCGCCGCCCTGCCAAGGCTGCCGTACTCCAGAACACTCAGGAAATAGCGAAGCTGACGTAACTCCATACAGATCTCTTCAACGATGGGGGCAGGCCTGGAGCATGTTAAACGTATTTGCACAGCGTGGGCGGTCAAGCCTTGATCGACAGGACGCTACGGTGGAACGGACTGGCCCGCCCTCATGGAACTGCATATAGCTGGATGATTGAGCAGGGCCTCTGTGGGAGCGGGCGTGCCCGCGAACACCGGCGCAGCCGGTGCCAACCACCGCGTTGAATTTTCGCGGGCACGCCCGCTCCCACAGAGGCCGCGTCGCGCTTGCGAATTGAGTTCTCTGCGCGACAGCGCAGCCCAAAGGGCTGGGCGATCTCCTGCAAGGCCTTCTTTTCGTCTGCAGAAATCAATCTGGCAGGCCTTGCAATACATGCGAAAAATCGTATATTTGAAAAACCATATATATCAAGCATGAAAAGCAAACACCGAGAACTGCCATGACTGACTCGCTGACCCCGACCCAGGTCTTCAAATGCCTCGCCGACGAGAACCGCATTCGGATGATGCTGCTGATCGCTCGTGAGGAAGAGCTGTGCGTCTGTGAACTGATCTGCGCCCTGGAAGAAAGCCAACCCAAGGTTTCCCGCCACCTCGCACAACTGCGCACCTGTGGCCTGCTGGAAGACCGCCGTCAGGGCCAGTGGGTTTACTACCGCCTGCATCCAGAACTGCCCACCTGGGTACGCGATGTCCTGGTAACAACGCTGGGGGCCAATCGCGAATGGTTGAGCACCAGCGCCAAACGACTGGACACCATGGGTGACCGCCCTCAGCGCGTGGCTACCTGCTGCTGACCATCCATCACTGCCCTGCAGAGTGAAACCATGACCGAACACCACATTCCCAACATCGACAACGACCTGGTCGATGTGCCGACAGCCGAGAAACTGGCGATCGAGCAGCAGTCCACCCACAAGCCTCGCATCCTGCTGCTGTACGGCTCGACCCGCGAACGCTCCTTCAGCCGCCTGCTGACCGAAGAAGCCGCCCGCCTGCTGGAGCACTTCGGTGCCGAGACGCGAATCTTCAACCCGTCCGGCCTGCCATTGGCGGATGACGCGCCGGATGACCATCCGATGGTCAAGCAGCTGCGCGACCTGGTGCTGTGGTCGGAAGGCATGGTCTGGTGCTCCCCGGAACGTCATGGCGCGATGACTGGTGTGTTCAAGTCGCAGATCGACTGGATCCCCCTGAGCATGGGCGCCGTACGGCCGACCCAGGGCAAGACCCTTGCGGTCATGCAGGTATGCGGCGGTTCGCAGTCGTTCAACGTGGTCAACCAGTTGCGCGTGCTTGGCCGCTGGATGCGCATGTTCACCATCCCTAACCAGTCGTCCGTGCCCAAGGCCTACCTGGAATTCGACGAAGCGGGCCGCATGAAACCGTCCCCGTACTACGACCGTGTCGTCGACGTCATGGAAGAACTGGTGAAGTTCACCCTGCTGTTGCGCGACCGCGCCGACTACCTCGTCGACCGCTACTCCGAGCGCAAGGAGTCGGCCGAGGAACTGTCCGGGCGTGTCAATCAACGATCCATCTGAAGTCACAACTCGAGAACAAGACCATGGCAATCAAAGTAGGCATCAATGGGTTTGGCCGTATCGGTCGCCTGGCGCTGCGCGCGTCCTGGGGCTGGCCGGAATTCGAATTCGTCCAGATCAATGACCCGGCCGGGGACGCCGAGACCCACGCCCACCTGATCAACTTCGATTCGGTCCACGGCCGCTGGCAGCGTGAAGCCGGGGCAGAAGGCGACTCGATGGTGATCGAGGGCAAGCGCATCAAGGTCACCGCGAACAAGAACATCGCGGACACCGACTGGTCGGGCTGCGACCTGGTCATCGAGGCCAGCGGCAAGATGAAGTCGGTAGCGGTGCTCCAGGCCTACCTGGATCAGGGCGTCAAACGCGTGGTGGTCTGCGCTCCGGTGAAGGAGAAAGGCGCGCTGAACGTGGTGATGGGCGTCAACCAGCACCTGTTCGACCCGGTGCAGCATCGTATTGTCACCGCCGCCTCCTGCACCACTAACTGCCTGGCCCCGGTGGTCAAGGTAATTCACGAGCACCTGGGCATCCGCCACGGCTCGATCACCACCATCCACGACCTGACCAATACCCAGAGCATCCTCGATACACCACACAAGGACCTGCGTCGCGCCCGTGCCTCGGGCATGAGCCTGATCCCGACCACCACGGGTTCGGCTACCGCAATCGCCGAGATCTTCCCCGAACTACGCGGCAAGCTGAATGGGCACGCCGTGCGAGTACCGCTGGCCAACGCCTCGCTCACCGACTGCGTGTTCGAGGTGGAGCGTGAGACGACGGTTGCCGAGGTCAATGCGCTGCTGCAAGCCGCTGCCGAAGGGCCGCTCAAGGACATCCTGGGCTACGAAGAACGCCCTCTGGTGTCCATCGACTACCGCACCGATCCACGGTCTTCGATCATCGACGCGCTGTCCACCATGGTGGTCAATGGCACCCAAGTGAAGATCTACGCCTGGTACGACAACGAGTGGGGCTACGCCAACCGTGCAGCTGAACTGGCACGCTTGGTCGGCGCAGCGGAGTAACCGGCGATCATGAAGGCGTTGTCAGCCCTGCCTGCACAAGTGCGTCAGTACCTGCTGGTTACCGGCAACTACTGGGCCTTCACTCTCACCGACGGCGCATTGCGCATGCTGGTGGTACTGCACTTCCATTCGCTGGGCTACACGCCGCTGCAGATTGCGGCGCTGTTCCTGTTCTACGAAGTGTTCGGCGTGATCACCAACCTGGTGGGCGGCTACCTCGGCGCCCGCCTGGGGCTCAACCGCACCATGAACATCGGCCTGGGCATGCAGGTGCTGGCCTTGCTGATGCTCACGGTGCCAGCAGCCTGGCTGACAGTGCCCTGGGTGATGGCGACACAGGCGCTGTCCGGCATCGCCAAGGACCTGAACAAGATGAGCGCCAAGAGCTCCATCAAGCTTCTGGTGCCGAACAGCCAGCAAGGCACCCTGTACAAGTGGGTAGCCATTCTCACAGGTTCGAAAAACGCGCTAAAGGGTGTGGGTTTCTTCCTTGGTGGTGCCCTGCTCGCCCTGCTCGGCTTCACCCTGGCGGTGCTGGCCATGGCGGCGGTACTGGCATTGATCTGGATCGGCAGCCTGATCCTGCTGAAGAAAGACCTGGGCAAGGCCAAGGCCAAACCGAAGTTCCGCGACATGCTGTCCAAGAGCCGGGCCATCAACATTCTCTCGGCCGCACGGCTGTTTCTCTTTGGCGCCCGTGACGTCTGGTTCGTCGTGGCTTTGCCGGTATATCTGAGCACGGCTTTTGGCTGGGACTTCTGGCTGGTCGGCGGCTTCCTGGCTGCCTGGATAATCGGCTACGGCATCGTCCAGTCGCTTGCGCCCCACATCACTGGCAAGAAACGCGGCCATGTGCCTGACGGTCGCGCGGCCTTCATCTGGGCGATTGCCCTTGCCGGGCTGCCGGCGCTTATCGCCCTGGGCCTGTCGGCAGGCTGGTCGACGCAGGTGGTGCTTCTGGGCGGGCTGATGCTGTTCGGCGTGCTGTTCGCCGTGAATTCGTCGCTGCACAGCTACTTGATCGTCAGCTATGCCAAGGAAGACGGGGTATCGCTGGATGTGGGCTTCTATTACATGTCCAACGCGCTAGGGCGGCTGGTCGGTACGCTGCTTTCCGGCTGGGTATTCCAGACTTACGGGCTGGGAGCCTGCCTGTGGATCTCCACAGTATTTGTTCTGCTGGCTGCCCTGATTTCTATCGCATTGCCAAGGCATGCTGCCGGGGTGCTCCAGGCTAGCGAAGAGGAAAAGGTAAAGGGGTGATCCACAGCTGCCCACAATCGATCCTTGTCTGTCGTTCTGCCCAACAGAAATCATTGTGGGAGCGGGTTCACCCGCGAACACCGGCACAGCCGGTGCCATCCACCGCGGCGCCTGCTTCGCGGGTAAACCCGCTCCCACAGAGTACGCGTCGCGCTTACAAAATCAGTTAGACCCAGCGCGGACACTGATCCACGCTCTGTTGCTTGTAACGGCCTCTTCGCAGCACAAGGCTGCTCCTACAAAGGACGCATCAGATGAGCGATATTTGTTCTCTGCGCGACAGCGCAGCCCAAAGGGGCTGGGCAATCTTCCCCGGGAATATCACCAGCCTTCATGCATGCGCTGTACCTGTGGGAGCCGCGCTTGCCGGCGATGGGGGGAATGCCTTTGCGCATGGGACAGCGTCGCACACCGTGCTGACGGTGTTCGCCCACAGCATGATGGGCACCGTTCAACCCGCCTACCCTGCCTCCCTGCCAAAGGCGTAATCCTTGAAAACTGACCACCCGATCCCATGGGAGCACTGTACATGCCTATCGACTTCAGGCCCGCTCAAGCCTCGGACGCGCATGATATTGCGCGCTTCTTTCAACTGACATCGGAGGGCATGGCCGATTACATATGGAGCAAGCTTGCCGCACCTGGGGAAGCATTGCTGAGCGTCGGTGCGTCTCGCTATGCCAGGGAACAGGGCGACTTTTCCTACAAGAACTGCCTGATGGCCACCTCCGAGGGGCGTGTCATCGGCATGATGCATAGCTATGCCTTGCGCGAGACCCCTGACAGGCCTGTCGAGACAGACCCGGTCCTCGCGCCTTATTCCGACATGGAAATACCCGACACCTTGTACATATCCAGCCTGGCCCTGGATGAGGCCTGGCGCAGCCAGGGGCTGGGCGTCCAGTTTCTTCGCCACGCCCAGCAGCGCGCCGAGGAGTCGGGCCTGAATGGGCTATGCCTGATCGATTATGCAGAAAACCACGGTGCACGCCGCTTCTACGAACGTCACGGTTTTCAAATTGTTAAAACCTGCCAGATCGTTCCGCACCCGATGCTGGGCGTAACCGGTGAAGCCTATTTGATGTATCGCCCTAACCAAAACGTGCTCGAGAAAAAGCCATGAACAAGAAACTGACCGTGTTCCGCGAACTGGATATCCAACCGATACGCGACCTTCCCTTTTTTGAAGAGGTGGTGGAAGGCACCCCTCATACGCTGACGTCCAAGTACTATCACGATGAACAGCAAGGTCGCATTTCCGGAGAATGGGAAGCCAGCACCGGAGCGTGGCGCATCGACTACAAGGTTTGGGAGTTCTGCCATGTCCTGAGTGGATGCTGCGTCATCGAGCTTGAGGGTTGCGCCCCGGTCAAACTGGCCGCTGGCGACACATTCATCATCGAACCGGGTGCCAAGGGCAAATGGACCGTGCTGGAAGACATGAAAAAGAACTTCGTGATCCTCTTGCCAGCGAACTAGACACGGCAGGCCACAACAGCCCCCTACCTCATGGCTGCGCTGTCGCGCATGGAACAGAGCCTTTGTGGGAGCGGCCTTGTGTTGCGAAAGGGCCGCAAAGCGGCCCCAAGCAGGTAAAGAATCAGCGTAACCGCCTCGGCCGGATCAGTCGTCGTGGCGGTGTTTGTTGCGCCAGCCGTAGTGATGGCCACGGTCGTGGCGGTGGCGACGCCAGCCCCGATCATCGTCATCGTCGTCATAATCACGATAGCGATGCCCGCTCTCGTCATCGTATTCCCGGCCCATGTGGTTGCCCAAGGCACCACCCACACCGCCACCGGCTGCTGCGCCGATCATGCTGCCAGTGGTGCCGCCCATCTGGCGACCCACCACGTTGCCGCCAGCTGCACCCAGTGCGCCGCCAATGGCCGCCTCGCCACGGCTGTGCTTGTCGGCACCCACCGCACCACCGGCCGCGCCCCCCAGGCCGGCGCCGATTGCCGAGCCGGTGCTGCCGCCGATCGACTGGCCGACTACCGAGCCCAATACTCCACCCAATGCGCCACCTATACCTGCTCCGGTATTGCCGCCTGCCGACGCAACGCCGCTCAGCAGGCCAAGTGACAACAAGAGAATCGAGGAGTACTTCATATGTGAAAGCCTCAGAGGGATACGGAGGCGATCCTGAGGCTCTGCACAGGGCCTTACAATGGAAATCCGACGAGTGACACGACTTGGAGAAATTCTCCAACTTACTGTTTTCCCAACGGAAACTTTAGGGATTTTCGCTGGTCACAGGCTGATTGCGAAAGGCCTTTCCAGTGATGGAGAGGCCTTTTGAAGTTCTGATCGCGCTGGATACTGCCTGCTGGCCTTGTAGGAGCGGCCTTGTGTCGCGAAAGGGCTGCGAAGCAGCCCCAGCAACTTATGCGTCTGCGCCGAAACCCTGGGGCTGCTTCGCAGCCCTTTCGCGACACAAGGCCGCTCCTACACAGCGATAAGTCCTGCCCCGTCAGCTGTGCCTCTACTCCACAAACACTACTTTTCTACCCCAAAGCTTGCGTGACCCAAACCACTGGATCAACAAGGTGAAAAGTGCGCCGAGCAAAGCCAAGGCCATGTCCTTTTGCGCATCCCAAGGGTCTTGCTGGGTCGCGAGAAAGGCTTGTGCCCGGTCATCGCCCAGGTATTGGCCGCCTATCCATTCCAGCAGTTCGTACAGCGCCGATGTCGCAAGCACGAAAGAAACAGCGCACAACGCCAACCAGCCGCCCCGCAAAAGGGCCTGGCGCTGGAGCAGTTCCCTGATCGGCAAGACGAACAGAAGGCCGTAGCTCAGATGCACCAAACGATCGAACTGGTTGCGTTGCCAGCCCATCCAGGCATTCAGAGAGTGATCGGTAAGCGCACGCAGCCAAGCGTCATAGGGAATCTTGGCATAGGTGAAATGCGCGCCTAGCTCATGAATCGCCAGCATCACCATGATTGCCAGGTAGGCATGCCACGAAAAGCGCCAATAGCGGCTGGTTGCAGCCAAGGTGAGCAGGAGTGCCAGCGGCAAAACGTTTTCCAGCCACCAATCTGCACGGTCATGCGGCGCAACTCCCGAGGCAAGCACCATCAACGTGGCCGATGCCAGCAAGCCCGCAACCTGCCTTGGCGTGGCCGACGGGGCAAAGCTTGTTTGCGACGCTGGATTATTGTTCATGGCTTTACGCTCGGCTTGAGCACGGTTGAGCCTGACAGGGCAGCTAAAGTTTCCTCCGGTAGCTGTTTTCAGCTGATGCCATGTCACCCCCAGCGACTTCGTTACGTTGGCTGGGGCCGGTTGCACTGAAACTTGCCAGTGGATGATTCCAGCTGAACTTTACCTCCCCCCTTGGCTTCCCCTGCATAGACCACCCGGACCCGCCACTGCAGGAGATGAACCAATGAGAGCACTGACATATCACGGAACCCAGGACGTCAGGGTCGACAATGTCCCCGACCCGATCATCCAGGACGAGGACGACATCATCCTCCGGGTCACCGCTACCGCCATCTGCGGCTCCGACCTGCACCTCTACCATGGCAAGATTCCACAGACCGAGCCGGGTGATATCTTCGGCCACGAGTTCATGGGCATCGTCGAAGATACCGGCCGCGGGGTGACCAACCTGCAGGTCGGTGACCGCGTGGTGATTCCCTTCGTGATCGCCTGCGGCAGCTGCTTCTTTTGCCAACTCGACCAGTTTGCCGCTTGCGAAACCACCAACACCGGCCGCGGTGCAATCATCAACAAGAAAGGCATCCCGCCCGGGGCCGCACTGTTCGGCTATAGCCATCTGTATGGCGGCGTGCCCGGCGGCCAGGCGGATTTCGTGCGGGTGCCCAAGGCCAACGTCGGCCCGTTCAAGGTGCCTACCGCCCTGCCGGACGACAAGGTGCTGTTCCTCTCGGATATCCTGCCAACAGCCTGGCAGGCCGTTACCAATGCGCAGGTCGGCCCCGGCTCGACAGTAGCCATTTATGGCGCCGGGCCAGTCGGCCTGCTGAGCGCAGCCTGCGCGCGCATGCTGGGCGCCCAGACCATTTTCATGGTCGACGACAATGACTACCGCCTGGCGTTCGCTCGCGACGCCTACGGTGTGGTGCCGATCAACTTCGAGCAGGATGATGACCCGGCCGACAGCATCATCCGCCTGACCCCAGGCATGCGCGGCGTGGACGCCGTCATCGATGCGGTCGGTTTCGAGGCCAAGGGCAGTACCACCGAAACAGTACTGACCACGCTGAAGATCGAGGGCAGCAGCGGCAAGGCGCTGCGCCAGAGCATCGCCGCGGTGCGCCGGGGCGGCGTGGTCAGCGTGCCTGGAGTCTATGCGGGTTTTATCCACGCCTTCATGTTCGGTGATGCCTTCGACAAGGGCCTGACGTTCAAGATGGGCCAGACCCACGTGCAGAAATTCCTTCCTGAACTGCTCGAACATATCGAGGCCGGGCGCCTGGAACCGGAATTGATCGTCACCCACCGTCTGGCCCTGGAAGAAGCGGCGTTGGGTTACAAGTTGTTCGACCAGAAGCAGGACGACTGCCGCAAGGTCATCCTCGTGCCGGGCGCTGCCGCCGGTACATTGGGACCTGACCATGCATTCGGGGGGATACAGCGATGATCGAACTGCCCATGACTCATTGAATTAGCAGGGACCCTGTGGGAGCGGCTTTAGCCGCGAACACCGGCGCAGCCGGTGCCATGCACCGCGTTGAATTTTTCGCGGCTAAAGCCGCTCCCACAGGTTACGCGGACCGCTTGCGTTGCGTTTGATCACGAGCTGTTTTCTGCGCAGTGGAATCATGGGGCGTGCCAGTTGACCCATCAGGACGCTGCGCATCATTGTCCCGTTCTTCTTCACCTTGGGTTCCGCCGCGAGGTGTCTCCGATCCTTTCTTCATTTCCCCTCCTACCCCTTGCTATGTTCAGGCGACGACGGCCCAGTACCGCGTTTGATTCCACGCGGTCCAAGCACGCCCCAGATGGCAAGGCCGACAATGGGCAGCGCCAACAGCAACAGTGCCCACATCGCCTTCGTCACATCGCTCTTGTCACTGCGGAGAACACTGACGATGGCCCACAGATCGAGCAACACAATGATCGCCGCCACCGCGATCCAGAAATACGTCACAGGCTCGGTCATGATCGCTTCTCCTCCGGTTGTTCCGGCAGCAGCGCGTGGCCCGCGCTACCACCCTACTACCCAGAGGAAGCCAGCAAGCGGAACAAAGTTCAGGAAGCTTTCCCCACCATTGATGGGTGGTACACAAGCAATGAACCAATCCCGCAGGAAACACGTCCACCAAAAAACAACGCACGAGTGACCGGCCATGACGACCGACCCCGTACTCGAGGCCCTTGATTACCTCAAGGCCCACAAGCTGGTGCTGACCACGGCAGAATCCTGCACAGCCGGCGCCATGGTTGCGCTGCTGGCAGCAGTGCCGGGGACCGGTGAGGTACTGGAAAGCGGCTACGTGGTGTACTCGCCCAGTGCCAAGAAACGCCTGCTCGGCGTCAGCCCGCAGACTATCGAACGCTACGGCCTGACCAGCGAGGCGGTAGCCTGGGAGATGGCGCTCGGCGCATTGAAAGACAGCGACGCCACCGTCGCCATCGCCAGCACGGGTGTCGCCGGGCCGGAGCCGCAGGATGCCATCGCCCCGGGCACGGTGTGCTTTGCCTGGGCCTTTGCCGGCGAGCCCTTGGCCGTGTTCACTCGCAGCCAGCGCTTTTTTGGCGAGCGCGCGGAGGTAATCCGCCAAGGCGCGCTCTACGGGTTGTCGCACCTGGCCCATTACCACCAACGCTGGCTGCGCGGTGAGCGCGCCTGAGGGGCTACGTGAAGGGCTACGAGCATGGACGAAGACGAGTTGGCTTCAAGGCACCACCCCGTCGAAGAAGACATGCGAATGCAGCAGCGGGTCTGGCGTTTCGAACGGGTGGGATGGTACGCGCTGGTGCTGGTCGTGCTGCTGGGCCTGGCCGGGTTGTTCGGCAACGGTCCGCTCAGTGACGCCCAGGTCATGAGTGAGGACGGCCGGGTGCATGTGGAGTATCAGCGCCTCAGCCGCAGCGGCACCACCGACAACCTGCGCATCACGGTTCGCGGTACTGCCGGGGAGCCTGTGATGTTGTTGCTCGGGGGGACCCTGCTACGCGAAGCCAGCATCGAAACGCTGCAGCCAGAGCCGCAAGTGTCGCGTTCCCATGGCAGGTCGCTTCTGCTCCAGCTTGGCACCAGCAAAGAGGGTATCGCCACCCTCTACCTCACCCTGCGCAGCGAATACGTCGGCACGCTCGAAGGAGTTGTCAGCGCCGGCCCGGGCAGCGCAGTGCATTTCTCGACCTTTCTCTACCCGTAGGAGCGCGACATGGACTCCATTCTCCGTGCGACAGGCATGTACATCGCGCTGATGCTGCTGTTTCGCGTGGCTGGCAGGCGCTCGCTGGCAGACTTGACCACCTTCGACTTCGTCCTGCTGCTGATCATCGGCGAAGCAACCCAGCAGGCATTGCTCGGCGAGGACTTCTCGTTCACCAACGCCATGCTGGTGATCGCCACACTGATCGTCCTGGATGTCGGCCTGTCGCTGGCCAAGCTCAACTCCAAGCGCTTGGCCCGGCTGGTCGACGGCCACGCGACACTGGTCGTGGACCATGGGCGCTTTCTCCACCACCGAATGCGGCGGGCGCGGCTGACCGAAGACGACATTCTCGAATCGGCGCGGGACAGCCAGGGCATCGAAAGCGTCGGGCAGATCAAGTTCGCCATCGTCGAGCGCAACGGCAAGATCTCGATCATCCCGCAGGAGTGACCCTGCCGGGCTGGTGCAACCTGCGTGGTTCCTTGTGGGTGCAGCCTTTCGCGAAACCAGTACGTTGATCATCCGCTTTGAACCTTGGCGCGCGGGCCCTACTCCATCGAAGGCAATCGTGATTTTTCCAGCCCCTAAGAGGTGTTGCATGAACGCTATCGATTTGTTGATCCAGGACCATGAGCTGGTGAAGAAGCTGCTGGAGGAACTGTCCTCCACCACTGAGCGCGCAGTGAAGAAGCGCGCCGAGTTGCTCGAACGCATCAAGCAGGAAGTAAGCATCCACACCGCCCTGGAAGAAGAGCTCCTGTACCCGGCCATCAAGCAGGCCGGCGGCAAGGAAGAAGCGAAGATGTATTACGAAGCCAAGGAAGAGCACCGCACCGTCGACTCGCTGGTGCTGCCGGACCTGCTGCAAACCGAGACCGGTACCGTCGAGTTCGCCGGGCGGGTCAAGGTGATGAAGGAACTGCTGGAACACCATATCGAGGAGGAAGAAAGCGAGCTGTTCCCGACCGCCCGCAAGCTGCTGGGCAAGCAGGAACTGGATGAGCTCGGCCAGGCCATGGAAGCGCAGAAGAAACTGCTCAAGGGCGAACAGCGTGCCGCGTGATGGAGGCCTGGATCGACTTTCTTGAATGGCCCGCCATGGTCCTGACGGTACTTGCCGCCTGGTGCATCGGCTCACGGCGCCCAGGCCGGCGCAAGCTGGGTTTCTGCTGCTTCATTGCCAGCAACGTGCTGTGGGCCGCCTGGGGGTGGCAGGCGCAAGCCTGGGCGCTGATCCTCCTGCAGGGCTGCCTGTGCGCCATGAACCTGCGGGGCTGGAAGAAAAACACTGCCGTGGAGTCGGGCTGAAAGCCCGGCCCATGCCTGAAAGCCCAACGGCGAGGAGCCAGACCATGATCGAACCCAACACACCCGACCCGTACGTGGACGAAGTACCCCACAACCCAGGCGAGCCTGTGCCTGAACAGGAACAGGAGCAGGAAGCGCCCGACTGGCCCGAAGGCCAGGTGCCGCCAGAGGAGCAGTCCGACGGCTGAGGCTCACCTAACGAGTGGCGTTGCCTGCTTCGCCGGCAATGCCGCTCCCCCTGTCACCCAATCCTGCGCAAGGAGGCAAGTGTCTCATGAGTGATCGCATCATCGCCTTGTTCACCGATACCACACTGTTCGGAGTTTCCGTTCTCAATTTGTTGCTGGCACTGACGGTAGCGCTGCTGACATTCCTCGTGGCGCGGGCGGCCATCAGTTTCATGCTGCATCGTGTCAGGCGCTGGTCCGAGCGTGACGGTGCGCTCAGCCAGGTGCTGGCCAAGGTGCTCGCCGGGACCAGCAATTTTCTGCTGTTCCTTGCCTCGCTGCTGGTGGGCCTGAGCATGCTCGACCTGCCCGAGCGCTGGCTGACCCGGGTCGGTAGCCTGTGGTTCGTGGTCGCGGCATTGCAGATCGGGCTGTGGGCCAACCGCGCCATCGGCCTGGGCCTGAGTCGCTACTTCGCCCGGCATCGCACCGACGGCTTGAACCAGGGCAGCGCGCTGGCCACGCTGTCGGCATGGGGCGCGCGGGTGCTGTTGTGGTCAGTGGTGCTACTGGCGATGCTGTCCAACCTGGGCGTGAACATCACCGCCTTCGTCGCCAGCCTGGGGGTAGGCGGTATCGCTGTTGCACTGGCCGTGCAGAACATCCTCGGCGACCTGTTCGCCTCGTTGTCCATAGCCGTCGACAAGCCGTTCGAGGTGGGCGACTTCATCGTCATCGGCCCGCTGGCCGGCACGGTGGAGCACGTAGGGCTGAAGACTACACGCATCCGCAGCCTGGGCGGCGAGCAGATCGTCATGGCCAATGCCAGCATGATCAGCAGCACCATCCAGAACTACAAGCGCCTGCAGGAACGACGGATCGTGTTCGAGTTCGGCCTGTCGTACGACACGCCAACCGAGGCCGTGAAAAAGGCACCCGCCATCGTCGAGGAAGCGATCAAGGCACAACAGCAGGTGCGCTTCGACCGTGCCCACCTGCGCGGCTTCGGCAAGGAGGCGCTGGAATTCGAGTGCGTGTATATCGTCAAAGACCCGGGCTACAACCTGTACATGGACATCCAGCAAGCGATCAATTTCCACCTGCTCGAGCGCTTTTCGAAGGTCGGTGCAAAATTCGCCGTACCGGTACGCGCGATCAAGGTCACGGCCTTGCCAGAGGAATCGAAGCGCGGGCCTCAAAGTATTCACGTGGGGTAACCCGCCCCCGTGCATGTCAGCGCTCCATGCATTCCGTCGATTTCACGGCACGCCCGTGGGTGATGCAGGCCGAACAGAAGGTGACCAACCCGCAACGGAGTATCGCCATGAAGATCATGAAGCCTCATTCGTTACTGCTCGCGCTGTACCTGGGGGTCAGCGCACCTGTGGTGCTGGCAGCCACCGACCTTAACGATCAGCGTGCTCCTGGTACGCAGCCGCATGACAGTGGGCACATGAACGGCCAAGGCGGAGCGACCGGCTCCGGCACGCCTGCGGATGCCATGGGGACGGGCTCTGGCGGCACCGATAGCAATGATACTGACAATACCGGTGGCGATGGCACTACCGACCGATCGGGTAGTGACAGCAATGGATCGGAACGCGGCAACGGGACCGGAGGCTCCGGTGGTTCGGGCTCCAGCGGTAGTTCCGGTAGTTGAAGGTTCGCTCGAACTGCCCTACGGCCGACGACGCGTGCTCAGCTCGATCCAGACTGGTGCATGGTCGCTGGCCTTGGGTTCGTTACGCACCCAGGCATCGACACCAGCCCGCTTCAGGTAAGGCGCGAGCTCGGGGTTGAGCAGCAGGTGGTCGATACGCAACCCGGCGTTGCGGGCCCAGTGGTTGCGGAAATAATCCCAAAAGGTATAGATGCGTTCGTCCGGATACAGATGACGAATGGCATCGACCCAGCCTTGATTCAGCAGTTTCTGGTAGCACGCACGTGATTCGGGCTGCAGCAGCGCATCCTTCATCCAGGAGCGCGTGTTGTAGATATCCATGTCGGTAGGCACCACATTGAAATCGCCCGCCAGCACCGCGGGATGACCACTGTCATGCAGCCCTTTCACATGGGCGATCAGGCTTTCGAACCAGCGGAGCTTGTAATCGAATTTCGGCCCCGGTTGCGGGTTGCCGTTCGGCAGATACAGGCATGCCACCAGCACTCCCTGCACCGCTGCCTCGAGGTAGCGGCTCTGGTTGTCGTCCTCCATGCCAGGCAGGCCACGACGTACTTCCAGCGGTTCGCTGCCCCGCGCCATAATGGCCACGCCATTCCACGAAGGCTGCCCTTGGTAGAGGCATCCATAACCCGCCGCTTCGAGCGCCTGGCGAGGAAACTGCTGATCCGCCGCCTTGAGTTCCTGCAGGCAGGCGATGTCGGGCTTTTCCCGCTCCAGCCAGGCCAGCAGTGCCGGCAGCCGGCTACGAATGCCGTTGATGTTGAACGTGGCAATCTTCAGCGCTTTCATGCGTCGGGGTCGCTGACGTGGGCCTGCACGGCATCTTCCAGAGCACGCACATGGGCGTCATCGGCCAATGCCTTGAGTGCCAGCCAGTCGTCCCAATCGATGGCGCCATCGTCACGCAAAGCCTCGGCGGTGCGCAGCAGTTCATGGTGGTAGGCATCCGGCGACTCACGGCGGTAACTGATGTCGTCGTACTGGGCGTACCAGGCCTCGAGCTCGGGGATACTGCGTTCAATGCTCATAAGGGAGCCCTCACGGTGTCCTTTGCATTAAGAGCCTCAACCATGCAGCGACGTTCAAATCCAACGCTGATCGCTACGTTCTATGATCAAGCGGATCGATATCCTGGATCACTGAGCATCGTTTTTCATTGAATCACCGCGCCGTCACCATTAGCTCCACAAGCAACATCTGGAGCGGGTACATGGCTTCCCCCATTTTCAACTCAATGAGACAAGGCGCTGATGTAGCGGACCTTGGCGATAGAGTTTCCATCGTTTCTTGCGCAGCCATCGACGCCCTAGGGCTTGCACCATGAACTGCGGCCCATTCTGGGTGATCGTATTCTTCGTGCTCATCAACAACGGCTGCTCGCTGCTGGGCTTCGGTGAAGGCTCGGTGGGAGGTGTGGCGCGGAGTATCGAGTCGCGAACGGAAATCACCATCGCCACCACGCTGCAACGAGCGCAAAAAACCAATGCAGGCGGCCTGCCGCCTGACGATGGGCAACTGCTACCGGCGATATTTCAATTGGTTCGCGCCTGACCCGTCAGCGGATGGGGCTGGTTCGCAATCTTGGTAGAAGTGAAAGTCCTGAAATTTCTCGACTGCCTGTTCCGGCCCTTTCGCGGGCACGCCCGCTCCCACAGAACTGCACATAACTCATTGAATTAACCGGGACCTTGTGGGAGCGGGCGCGCCCGCGAAGAGGCCGGATCAGGCGACACATCACTTCGGGCCTTTACCAACCGCCAGCCGAACCGCCCAGAGGCTGCGCCTGAAACGAGCTCGCCGCGAACCAGGTTTCCCGGCTCGCGGCGTAATTGAAGCGTTACTCAGGCAATCAGGTAGGAATGCCAGCCAGTCGCCAGACAGGCGCCGGAACCGGTTCGGCCTGGCTGCGGTTGCGTGCCCACTGGGTCAGGGCAGCCATCATGGCAAAGCCAAGCAGGATCAGTACCGGATAAGCCAGCAGCAACTCGGTCAGCGAGTATTTCCAGGCCAGTGGCCGGCCAACGCCCAGCATGGCTGCATACAACCAGGACACACCCGACAGCGCGCCGGAGAACAGTGCGAACATCCGCACGCCAAAATTAAGGTCCAGCAAGTTGCCCGCTTTGAGCAGGGCAGGCAATACATAACGATGCAACAGCATGCCATTGAAGGTCAGCAACATGACAATAATGACCTTCGCTTGAAGTTTCGGATTGGCAAAATAGTTCATACCTTTATCAAGGTAGTCAATTCCAATCACTGCGGCGCCCGTGAGCCACAAGAATATCAGGGCATTGGCCACGGACTTCTGCAAGCTCGTCATATGCTTACTGTCATGCCCGGCCTCTTTTTGACCTTTCAACAAGTTCCTGACCATCTCGGCGTCACTGGCGAATACCAGGCCGATGGCAATGCAACAGGCCAGTAAATGAACGTAAATCACCGACAACCGCACCAGCTCCATGGATTCTTTCTGCCCGAACAGGCTAATAATTGTATTAATCTCCACGACGTTTTCTCCACGTAATGCGTTAGCGCTAGATGACCTTGCAATAGGCGTGCGAACGATTTAATCGCAGCGGCAAAGCCAAATTCGAATCGTTAAATGAAAAAGCAGATCATTATTCAATACACACGGTGGCTCACCCGAAGAGCCTCGGTTGGGCATGGCATTGCTCCACTATTCAGGAAAAAAAAAGCCCCATGAGCATCCCTGCGATGCCGATGAGGTTGAACGTCCATAAGTTCTGGGGGAAAGGCGCGAGGTGCAATCACATTGAAGGCACCTGCTGGCAAATAGGAGTCAGCGTCACCCAAATCGTTCATTTCTCGAGCAAAACGACCGACAGGCGGTACACTAAATCAAGTTAGTTAGTTTGCTAAGTTGTTGTAATTTGACCGAGTGGAAAGTTTTATCGACAACTGGATCCAAACTTCGCAAGTGACTTTGAATGCTCTATTCCGCAGTTTCGCAGATCTCGTTTTGCAAGTGGCCGTGGCTGAAGTGGCATCAGTCAGGCCAAGACCAGACCCATTTCGATCGCCTCGCGCGGCCAGCAGCCCGTCTGTCGCCTTCAGCCTGCCAACACCCTCAAATTTGTCCTGGGTGATGGCAGGCAGCGAAAATATCCTCAATGACTGCCCAATGCCACAGACGCCACGCGCCCCGGCACCTCCTCATCGATCTGCGCCATGCTCAACCGCGATGTCTCGCGCAGCATGAGCGAGCACACCGCAACCAGTGCAAGTGCCCCCGCGCCATACAGCGCCACGCCCAACGGGTCATGGTTGGTGAGGATCAGGATTGCCGTGGCGATACTCGATGCGGTGCCGCCGCCCAGCGCGGCGCCGATCTGGTAGCTGGCCGAGATACCCGAGTAGCGCATGCTGCGCGGGAACTGCTCGCCGAGGAAGGCCGGGATAGGCCCTTGGGTCGCGCCCATCAGCAGGCCGGTCAGGCTGTAGGCGCACAAGGCGATGGCGAAGCTCTTCATGCCCACCAGGGAAAAGAACACGAACAGCCCCACGGCCATTGCCACTGCGCCAAAGCACATCACCGTGCGCCGCCCCAAACGGTCCGACAGGTAGCCGAACAACGGCGCAGACAGCACGATGGCGACCGACATCGCCAGGTCGAACATCAACGCCTCGGTGCTGCCAAAGCCCACCTGTGTGGCGTAAGTCAGGAAGAAGGTGCTGCCGATGTAGGCGATGGTGCAGTAACCGAAGGCGATCCCGGTGCACAGCAACAGCTGCCGCGGACGTTGGCGCAGGGCCGCGGCCAACGGTGCATGTACAGGTTTGGTCACGGGCGTGGTGGCCGCCGCCGGTGCCTTCAGGCGCGCGTACAGGCCGATCAGCACCAAGGTACCGCCCAGCCAGAACGGGATGCGCCAGGCGAAATCGACCAGGTTGTCGTCAAAGGCCGCGCTGACGATGGCGAACACCCCAGCCCCGAGGATGCCACCCACGCCAATCCCCATGCTTGTGAAGCTACCCCACAGCCCGCGCCGCCCCGGTGGCGCAGACTCGATGCCGAACAGCGCGGCACCGCCCCACTCCCCGCCAGCCGCAAAGCCCTGGACCAGGCGCAGCAGCACCAGCAGGATCGGCGCGGCCACACCGACGCTGGCATGGCCGGGCAGGCAGCCGATGAGGAAGGTGCTCATGCCCATCAGCAGCAAGGTGGCAACCAGTACCTTCTGCCGGCCGATGCGGTCACCGAAGTGGCCGAACACCAGGCCACCCAACGGTCGGGCAAGAAAGCCCGCACCGAAAGCGCTGAAGGCCACCAACGTGGCTGTAAGGTGGTCCATCTGCGGGAAGAACACCTGGGGAAACACCAGTGCGGCGGCGGTGCCGTAGATGATGAAGTCATAGAACTCCAGCGCCGTTCCCAGTCCGGAGACGCAGAAGGTTCGCAAGGCGGAACGGGATGACGCAGGGTGGGAATGTTGCGCATGCATTGTTGTTGTTCTCGTTCAGCGGCGCCGCCTTGAGCTGGCGGCACCGGGTTGGCTCAGAAAGTGTCGAAGCCGGCTTTGGCCAGTTGCACAGGCGTGCCGGCCACGTACTGCAGGGCACAGCGTTCGGTGTCGATGCCGACGCTGAGCAAGGTTTCCCAGCGTTCGGTATCGGGCATGGCCATGTCCGGGTGGAAGCAGATCGGCGCCCTGTCGCCCTCGGCGCCGCACATGGCCTCGGCCCGGGCACGCAGGTCAGCGCTGGCCATCTGGCCGACCACCTGCTCGAGGTGGCCCAGGCGGCATTGCGTATCGGCACGGTCGGCGACCTGCTCGCCCAGGCTCAGCTGTGGGTCGAGGAAGTGATTGGTGTGCAGCAGCCAGCCGTCTTCCCGTGGCAGGACCAAGGCGGTGCGAGCGGGGCTCAATTCGATGCTGGCCGCGCGCGGGCTGCGGTCCTGGCGGGAGAACACTGTCAGCACGGTGGAGGCACTGACCCGCGCCGAACGAGCAAGCTCGATGGCCTCCTCGACACTGCTGGCCTCCTCCAGCAGACGCCGGGCGATGGCGTGTACCGGCACACCACCACTGTCGTTGTCGCTGGTGTGGTGGAGGATATTGAAGTGCAGGCCGAGGCCCGCGCTGTTCACACCAAGCTTGGCGAGCATGCCGAACTCGCAGAACAGCTTGACGTTCATGCCGCGCTCGGTGTGCAGCGCCAACATCAGGCCATGGGGGCACAGGCTGTCATGCCAATCCCAGGTCTGCAGGGTCTGCGGCGCACGCGCGCCACGGGGTGCATGCACGGTGGTGGAGCATTCGCTGTGGCGGGTTCGGGCCGCCAGTACTTCAGTGCGGGCGTTCAGGCTCGCCAGCTGCCACAGCGGCAGCTCGGCACCGCTGGCCATACCGGCCACTTCAGCGGCCAGGCCCGGGCTCCAGGCTTCCAGGGCTGCCAAGCTGTTTTCGCCGATGCGCTGCGCCTCACTCAAGGGCACGCCAACCCGCGGGAAAAAGCCCAGGTACAGTGCAGTGGTGGTACGGATCTGCTCGGCGAAGCGCGCACCAATCTGGCGGCCACGCTCGAGGGGGTTGCGGATGTCGCTGACATGGGTGTGGATCTTCAAGGCGGAGAACTCCTGGTACAGGCCGCGGTGGTCAGGCAAGCCCCGCTAGCCTAACGAGGCCTCCCCCAATCGATCATCGCCACAACCCGCACAACTTTTGTGCCCCGACGGAAAAACTCAGCCCCGTGCCAGCGCCTGCGCGCCTTGCCCGTGCAGGTGCTCATGCAGCAAGGCAATGAACGCCTGCACCTTGCGGGTATTGCGCCGGTGCGGCAGGTACAGCACGTGCACCCAGGGGCCGAATGCGCTCAGCGCCCGCCAGTAGTCGGGCATCACCTCCACCAGCTGCCCGTTGGCCAGGTAGGGGGCGGCACACCAGGTGGGTACGAACTGCAAGCCCTGCCCATCGAGCAGGCAAGCCAGCAGGAAGTCGAAGTTGTCGCTCACCAGTCGAGGGGTGGGCTGACGCACACGCAGCGTCTGGCCGCCGTGTTCGATCCACCAGAAGCTGCGATTGAGCAGCGGGTGGCGCAACAGCAGCCAGTCGTGTTGGGCATAGTTCTCCAGAGTGATCGCCTCGCCGTGTCGGGCCAGGTAGGCAGGGCTGGCGCAAAGGATCACGCGGTTCTCGATCAGCGGCTGGGCGATCAGCTCCGGCTGGTCGGTGGGGCCGTCGCGCAGCGACAGGTCGTAGCCGCCATCGATCAGGTCTTCGTTGGCATCGTTGAGGTTGACCTCCAGGCGCACCTGCGGGTGCTCGCGCATGAAGCGGCAACACACCTGGTTGAGAAACGCGGGGCCGAACGACGGTGGCGCGGTAATGCGCAGGGTACCGCGCAGCGCGTGCTGCAACTGCTCCACTTCCTCGGTCACCCGTTGCAGGTGCATCAACGCCTGGCGCGCGCCTTCCAGGTACAAGGTACCGGCCTCGGTCAGCGCCATGCGCCGGGTGGTGCGTTCGAACAGGCGCACGCCCAGTTCGCTCTCCAGGTGCGCAACAGCCTTGGTGATGGCAGACGGCGTCTTGCCCAGTTGCTCGGCCGCACGGCTGAAGCTGCCGTGTTCGGCGGCAGCGACGAAGATGGTCAGGGCCATCATCTTGTCCATGGTTTCTTCCTGTTCGGCACAAACGGTGGGAGTGATGCGAGGGTGGCGAGTATCTGCCCCTCCTATCAAACCCGCAAATGCCGGCGATTTGAATAGGCACGGCAAGGTCCGCTGCTTGCAGCCTGGCAAATACGGGCTCGGGATTCTTTCCCCATCACGAAAAAAGTTGTGCCTGCCCTCGCCTTTATCCGCCCTGGCCCCCTGGCTAGGCTGCGGCGCCATCACGACAACAACGAGGCACAGCATGAAGCAGCTCCTGAAGATGGCAATCAGCGCCGGCCTGGCCTGCACCTGCATGCCGGGTTTCGCGGCAGTGGACCTGATCCTGCACAACGCCAAGGTCTACACCGCCGAGCCCGGCCAGCCCTTGCAGCAGGCCGTGGCCGTCGAAGGCGAGAAAATCGTCGCGGTAGGTTCCGACCAGGCCGTGCTACGCCTGAAGGCCAAAGGCACCCGGGTCATCGACCTGGGTGGCAAGGTGCTGATGCCGGGCATGCTCGACGCCCACTCGCATGCCATCAAGGGTGGCCTGCAACTGGTGCTGGCCGACCTCGCCGGCGAGCAGGTTGCCCTGGACGAACTGGAACGGCGCCTGCGCCAGTGGCGCAGCGACGGCAAGGCCGTGCGCGGCGAGTTCCTTGTCATCGGTGGTGTACCGGGCACCTACTGGAATGACATTCCGGCGCTGGAACAGCGCTTCAACCACGGCGAATGGGCCGAGCAACCGATCCTGTTCGCCGCCAACGACATGCACACCGGCTGGGCCAACCAGGCCATGCTCAAGCGCACCGCAATCGATGCCGACACCATCGCTGCCCTGCCTGCCGAGGCACGCAACACCATCGGCCAACACCCGGACGGAACCCCAAACGGTTTCCTCGCCGATGCCAGCTACTACCCGGTGACCGACCTGCTGCCCGCGCTGCCCCACGCCACCCTGCTGAGCGCAGGGCGCATGGCCCTTGACCATTACAAGCAGCTGGGCATCACCGGCTGGATGGACCCGCTGGCCAACGAGCTGCCGGGGGCTGATGTGAACAACCATTCGCTGGGCGTACTGCCGGTGTACAAGGACCTCTCCGCGCGCGGCGAGCTGACCGCCCACGTCGCCGCCCTGCTGATGGCCGATTCCAGGGCCCGCCCTGCCGAGCTGGACGAACTGGACAAGGTACGCCGGCAATTTCTCGGCGTGCACAACCTCACCCTGCCGGGCATCAAGGTGTTTGCCGACGGCGTTGCCGAAGCGCCAGCGCAAACGGCGGCGATGCTCGAGCCCTACAGCAACTCCGGCAAGCACGGCGAACTGCTGCTGGACCCGAAGCACTTTGGCGAGCTGGTCAGTGCCGCCGACGCCCGTGGCTGGCTGGTGCACGTGCATGCCATCGGCGACCGCGCCGTGCGCGAGGCGCTCAACGGCATCGAGCAGGCACGGCGTGATCGCCACAGCGGCATCCCCCATTCCATCACCCACTTGCAGATGGTCAACCCCACGGAATACGCCCGCTTCAAGCAGCTCGACGTGATTGCAGCAATGCAGCTGTACTGGGCCAGCGCCGACCAATCGAACATGGAGCTGGTCAAGCCGTACGTGAACGCCATGGCCTTCATGCACACCTTCCCGGCCCGTTCGCTGCTCAAGCATGGCGCCACCCTTGCCGGCGCCAGCGACTGGCCGATCACCACCCCGGACCCTTGGCAGGCGATCTACCAGGCCATCAGCCGCAAGGGGCCCAAAGGTGTGCTCAACGCCGCTGAAGCCATCGACCGCCAGGTGATGTTCCAGGCCTATACACTCAACGCCGCCCGCACCATGCGCCTGGAGCAGCAGATCGGTTCGCTCAAGGTTGGCAAGCAGGCCGACATGATCGTGGTCGACCGCGACGTGCTCGACGTCGATGCCGAAACGCTGCGCGATACCCAAGTGCTGCAGACCTGGTTTGCCGGGAAGCTGATCTACGCGCGCTGACCTGCGGGCCTCATCGACGCGGTCTATCAGCTCATCCATTCCATCGATTTGACCGCGTCAAATTGCCTCATGTAGCTTGCCGCCCTCTTCGCCGCTGGCCCAAAGGTGCGCGTTACACCTTTGCGCCAGCTGCGCAGCCTACCCCGTACTGATCAAGCCCCACCACGGCGTGCCTGCCAGTTGCGTCGCCGTCACTGTGTTCGAGTTTGCAAAAATGTCCGTCAATAGCCCCACCCGTATCACCGAGCTCGTCATCGAGAGCGGCGTCAAAAAAGCCCATCTATCCACCCATGCGACACTGGTCCTGGGGTTTCTCGCAGGTGCATTCATTTCGCTGGGGTTTCTCCTGGCTATCCACGTCAGCACCATGATCCCGGTACAGTGGGCCTCGTTCGGCACACTGCTGGGTGCCGCGGTATTTCCCATCGGCCTGATCCTGGTGATCCTGGCCGGTGGCGAACTGCTCACCGGCAACATGATGAGCCTGCCCTTGGCGATGTTCGCCCGGCGTATCGGCCCAGGCGCCGTGGCGCGCAACTGGCTGCTGGTGACCGTCGCCAACCTGTTCGGTGCACTGTTCGTTGCCGGGTGCTTCGGTCACCTGTTGGGCCTGACCGAGGGGGCCTACCTGAACAAGATGTTGGCGGCTGCGACCAGCAAGACCAACGCCGACTTCCTCCACGCCTTCGTGTCCGGAATCGGCTGCAACTGGCTGGTGTGCCTGGCAGTGTGGCTGTCGTATGCCAGCCGTGAAATGAGCGGCAAGATTCTCGGCATCTGGTTCCCGATCATGGCGTTCGTCGCCATCGGTTTCCAGCACGTGGTAGCCAACATGTTCCTGATTCCCGCAGCGATCTTTGCCGGGTACCTGAGCTGGGGGCAGTTGGCGGAGAACCTGGTGGCCGTGTTCCTGGGGAATGCGGTGGGTGGGGCGATCTTCGTGGGGTTGGCGTACTACGTGTCCTACGGTGTGCCTTCGCAGGAAGCGTGCGAGGTGCAGTGAGGCTAAGCAAATTGGGGCCGCTTTGCGGCCCTTCGCGGCAGTTCGAACAGCATGCCTGGCCGTACGACCCCATCCAGGAAGCTGGTGTTGCCCAGCGGCAACGGCGGCAGCTCTCACGCTGCATGCGGTAGAGCTGATAGATTGGTCACAGAGTTCCATCTGGTGAACGATCGAACATGGAAGACCTGAACGACCTGTATTACTTCGCCCAAGTCGTCGAGCACGGCGGTTTCGCACCGGCCGGGCGGGCACTGAACATTCCGAAATCAACACTCAGCCGGCGCATCCTGCAGCTGGAGGAGCGCCTGGGCGTACGCCTGCTCCAGCGTTCCACCCGACATTTTTCGGTGACCGAGACGGGCCAGGAGTTCTTCCAGCATTGCAGGGCCATGCTGGTGGAAGCGGAAGCGGCCCGATGGGTGGTCGAACGCACCCGCGCCGAGCCCCAGGGCACCGTGCGCATGAGCTGCCCGACAACCCTGCTGCATTACCGGGTTGGCGGGCTGGTCAGTCGATTCATGGCCGAAAATCCGAAAGTGAAGGTGCACCTGGAACCCACCAACCGCCGTGTGGATGTATTGGGCGAAGGCCTCGACCTGGCGCTGCGGGTGCGCTTCCCGCCGCTGGAGGACAGCGACCTGGTCATGCGCACACTGGCCAGGAGCCCGCAGCGGCTGGTCGCGAGCCCCTCGCTGGTGGAGCGGCTGGCGCTGCAACTGCCCGTCGAACCAGAGCATCTGGGTGAGCAGCCGAGCCTGGATTGGGGGCCACCCAGGGACCACATCTGGCAACTTGAAGGGCTCGACGGCGCGCATGCCGAAATCCGCCACACGCCGCGCTACATCACCGATGACATGAGCGCACTGCGGCAGGCGGCGCTTGACGGTGTAGGCATCGTGCAATTGCCGTTCATGGTGGTTGACCAGGACCTGGAAAACGGCCGCTTGGTGGAGCTCAACCCGCAATGGGAACCGCGCTGCGGCATCGTCCATGCGGTGTTCCCTTCCCGCCGCGGCCTGTTGCCCTCAGTGCGCAACCTGATCGACTTTCTGGCCGAACATATCTGGGAATGACCGGCGCTATGCCGGCGCCTGGCCGATGTCAGGCCGGGGCCGCCTTGCGGCCCTTCGCGGGCACGCCCGCTCCCACAGGATGGTGCATTCCTTGAGGCCTGCACCGTACTTGTGGGAGCGGGCGTGCCCGCGAAGGGCTGCAAAGCAGCCCCAATCGATGTCACATCAGACTTGCATGACCAAGCATCATCCCTTCAGCGGGCCTGTGCGTCGTGGCCGACGCACATCACGCAATCAGAACAGGCTGATCGGGTAATCGACGATCAGGCGGTACTCATCGGCACTGGAGTTGCCGCGGGTATTGCCGGGCGCGGTATAGCCATCACCCTCGCGGTGCGTTGCCCAGCGCAGGGTCAACGACAGGTCCTTCGCCGGGCCGGCTGGCACCTGGTACTTGAGGGCAAGGTCGCGTTCCCAGTGCTTGGCGTGCTTGCCGTCCGGGTTGTAGATATAGCCATAACCGACGCTTGCTGGGTCGACCCGGGTGAGGTCGGCCTCGCCACGGGTGTAGGCCGCGATGAACTGCAGCGAGGGCGCCCCCAGCGGCGCCAGGCTGGTTTCGTACTGCAGGCGCCAGGACTTTTCACCCGGGCCGTTGAAATCGGCAAATTGCTGGGAGTTGCTCAGGTAAAGGAAGACACGGTCGTTCTGCGTGATGTAGTCGAACGGCGTTCGGCCGTCGACCTTCTGCAAGCCCAGGGTCAGGGTCTGGCCATAGGCTGTCGCGGAGATACCGGCGCTGTAGGTGTCGTTATCGATGTCACCCAGCTGGCTGCGCCCTTGGTCCTGGGTCTTGAAGTAGTGCAGGTAGGGTTTGAGCAGCAGCGCATCATTGACCCGAAACACCTGCGAAACCCCCAGGTAGTACTGATTCCAGATGTCTTCCAGCTGGCCGCCATAAACGGTCAGCTGCAGCCCTTGCGGCCGGCCATACACCGCGCCAAGCCAGCCGGTATGAGGGCTTTCGCGGTCCGCCGCCACACCCGCGCTGTTGCGCGCGCCGTAGGCGGTGACCAGGTGAGAGTGGCCGCTCTGGTTGCGCAGCCGGGTAGATTCCACGAACCCGGCATCCAGCCACAGGTCGTCGATGCCATGGTTCTTCAGGGTGACGCCACGATACGTCTGCGGGAACAGGCGGCTTGTGCCGCTCGCCACCACCGGGTTCTCGACCAATTGGTCGCCGGCCTTCACCAAGGTGTCGAGGTACCTCAGCTTGAGCGCCGCGCCGGCACTGGAAAACGTGTCACCCGGCTTGAGCGATGAGTCCAGCGGGAGCAAGCCAGCGCCGCCACTTCCACCGCCGCCATCGAGCTTGATGCCGAGGAAGGCGTGCGCATCCACGCCCAACCCGACAGGCGTATCGGTGAAGCCCGAGCGGAACGAAAACAGAAAACCCTGGGCCCATTCGGTCGGGTCGCGGGGTACCAGGTCAGAGTGGTTATCGCGCTGGAAATAGTAGTTCCTCACCAGCGCATCCAGGCGCGCGCCTTCGACCAGCCCGGGCGGGATGCCCAGTTCCACGGCCTGCCGGTCATTGACACCGGTGAAGATGTTGTCCTTCTGGCCCAGGGCGTTGTCGGCCTGGGCAGGCGCCGCAAGCACCAGGCCAAGCCCCAACGGGCAAAGCAGCAGGCGCCGATTCGCGTCGAGGGTCGCCATCGCCGTGCACCTCATGCCCGCCAAGGGATAGTTGGCGCATGTGCCCATGTGCTGCTCCTCTAACCGGCAGCCGGCAGGCGCAACGCTGCGCCTGGCCTCATCCAACCAGCTTGCTGGCGATGATGATTTCGCCGCTCAACACCTTGTGAATGGGGCAGGCATTGGCAACTTCCAGCAAGCGCGTGCGTTGCTCCTCGCTCAGCGGCCCGCTCAAGCGAATGTCACGAGCGATCTGGATCCGAGGTTCGCGCCCCAGTTGTTCCTGCTCGATGCGGATATCCACATCGATGGCTTGCAGCGGCATTTCCTTGCGCTGTGCGTACATGGCAACCGTGATGGAGGTGCAGGCGCCAAGGGATGACAGCAACAGCCCATGGGGTGACGGCCCGACATCCCCGCCGCCTGCCGCCGCATCAACATCGCTGGCCCACTGGTGCTGGCCATCTGTCACGTTCACCTGGTACGCCACGCCTGCAAACGAAGCGCGGATTGCTCGCTCTGACATTGAAACTCCTGATTGACGATTGCCTGTGGCCACCCTGCTGCACAGGCTGCAAAGCCTGAATGATAGTTGCACGACGCAACGGACGGTAGGTGATGAAATGCGCCGCAGCGTTCTGCCTGGTGAACGCTGCGCCCGGTCAAAGGCGCTACGCCGACCGCTCGAACGCCACCGCAAGAAAGTCGATCAACTCCCGCACCGCAGGCGTCAGCCCTCGCCGCGAAGGAAACAGGGCGATTATCTCGCCCATCCTGGGTACCCAGCTCTCCAGCACGTTCAGCAAACGCCCGGCGGCCAGGTCATCCTTCACCATATCCGCTGGCAGCAGCACCACGCCCACGCCCGCGAGCGCGCCCTGGTACAGCACCGCGATATCGTCGGAGACCAACCGTGGGCGGAAGCGAATGGACGCCACCCCGCCTTCGGGGCCGTCCAGGTCCCAGACGTACTCCTGAACATTCGCCCCCCAGCCAAGGCTGGGCAGTTCAAACAGGTCGGCAGGCTGCAGAGGGCGGTCGTACTGCGCCAGCAAGCCGGGCGAAGCCACCAGGCACTGGCGGCTCTGCGCCAGTTTGCGCATCACCAGCTCGCTGCTTTCCAGCGGTTGATGGCGCACGCTCAGGACCAGGTCGAAGCCCTCGCCGATCACATCGACCCGCCGGTTGTAGCTCTTCACCAGCAACTCCACCGCCGGGCATTGCACCATGAACTGCCCAAGCATCGGCGCCAGGCGTGCATCCAGCAGCGAGGTGCTGCAGGCCAGCCGGACAATGCCGCTGGGCACGGCGCGGCTGCGCTGGATCGCGTCCTCGGCAGCAAATGCCCGATCGACCATCGACATACAGTGATGGTAGTACTCCAACCCCACTTCGGTGACCGCGAACTGCCGGGTGGAGCGCTGGATCAGGCGCACCCCCAGGCGGTCCTCCAGATTGGCGACTCGCCGGCTCAGCCGCGACTTGGGCAGGCCGAGCGCGCGCCCGGCCGATGCGAAACCGCCACACTCGACCACCTTGGTATACAGGTACAGCTCATTCAAATCGAACATCATGCTCATCGCCCACCCCCAGCTATTCGAGAATGGTCACGGTGGCAGTGGTCCCCGCACGCAAGGGTGGTGCATCGGCACTGCGCTCCAGGCGCAGCCGTACCGGGATCCGCTGGGCAAGCTTGACCCAGGTGTAGCTTGGGTTGACGTTGGCCAGCAGGCGGTTGCCCGGCTGGTTCTCGCGGTCGGTAATGGCATAGGCGATGCTCTCTACCGTGCCATCCAGCACCTCGCCACTCATCAGGGCGATGCGCGCACGGCTGCCCACCTTGATTTTCGGCAACTTGGTTTCCTCGAAATAGCCACTGACGTGGAACGACGAACTGTCGACCAGCGCCAGCAGCGGCATGCCCGGCTGGGCATAGTCGCCCTGGCGGGTCAGCAGGTTGGTCACGTAACCGCTGACCGGGGCGCTGACCCGAGTGCGTTCGAGGTCCAGCCGGGCCTGCTGCAGCGTGGCCTCGGCGAGTTGCACATTGGCCTGTGCCAGGCCGAGGTTGGACTGTTCGCGCAGCAGGTCGGCCTGGGCCACGGCCACGTCGGTGCCGGCCTTTTCCCATTCTTCGGCAGAGATTGCCGACATCGATTGCAGCTTGCGTCGGCGTTGCTCTTCGCTGCGCCGCTGCTTGAGCTGCGCCTCGTTGGCGACGATGGCGGCCTGCGACTGCCCCAGCGCCGCACGCGCGACTTCGACGGCTCGCACGGCATGCAGCACGGCCAGCTCGTAGCGCGCCGGGTCGATCTGCAGCAACAGGTCGCCCTGCCTGACGAACTGGTTGTCCTGCACCGGCAGCTCGATGATGCGCCCTGCCACCTCGGCCGACAGGGTCACCACATCGGCCCGCACACGGGCATCACGGGTCCAGGGCGCACGGGTGTAGTAGTCCCAGGCAAACCAGCCCAGCACCACCGCAAGCGCCAGCACCGCCAGGGTCACGGCTTTGGCAAGAACAGGTTTCAACACAGGCATATTCAGGCACTCGCTCCCATCGACAACACCAGCGCCGCGCAGATCGCGGCATACAAGGCGCCCTGCAACAGCGCCGGGTGCCACACACGCGCCAGCACGCCACTGCGCCGCAACAGGGCGTCCAGCACCAGAAACAACGGCAACCCCAGCAACAACGCCTGGGCAATCGGCGGCAGGTAGACCCCGCCAAACTCGAAATCAACGGGCATAGGCGCCCTCCTCCTCAGGCAACGTCTGCGCTGCCAGCACCGGTCGATAGCGCTGCAACAACTGGCCGACAACCGATAGCGCGACCCGCAGGATGAACAACTGCCGCAGCGTCTCGCGGCCCGCCTCGGCGTGTGCCTGGTGCAGCGCATCCAGGGTTTCGGCAAGCTCGGCCAGCTCGCGCAACAGCCCGTCCACATCCACCCGCCGGCGTGCGCCGATCAGATCCGCCATCTCCTGCAACCCTAGGCGCAAACGCGCCCTCGTGCCTTCAGGCAGCACCGTGAGGTTGACGCACTGGGCATGCGCCTGGCCCAGCGCAATGGCCAGCGCCGGGCACACCAGGCTGCAATCGAACAGCTCCCGGGAGCGCGCATCAGTGGCGGCGGGCAACAGGCCGATCATCGCCGACAGGCGGTCCAGCATACGGCTCTCGAAATCGAACTGACGCGCCACGCTGGCAGGTGCCGTCACGTACTCATGCACATCCTCGCGGGTCTGGCGGAACAGCCGGGCCATGCGCTTTTGCGGGTTGAACGGGAACACCAGGGCGAACACCACCATCGCCAGCCCGCCAGCCGCCGCATAGCCACCGGCAAACTCGAACCACTGCATGGCACTGTTGTGGTAGGCGCCGACATTCTGCGGCCCGATCATCAACAGGCTGATCAACCCGATGCCCATGCCGATGCCCGCTGTCATGGGGCTGGCCAGGCCGACGGCCGCCAGGTACAGCAACGGCACCAGGCACACGGCAAGCATTTCGAAATCGGTGAACATCGGCAGCAGGGCAAACTGGTACACGGCGGACAACAGCAGCGCGACCAGCAGGCCACGGTTGTAGTTCTGGCTGGCCAGCAACGGCCGCGGCAGCGTCGCCATCAGCGAGCACATGACACCGATCAGGATCACCCCGGAACGCGCGCCGTCCCAGGCCGTTTCGATCCACAACCAACCGGCGAGAAACAGCGCCAGGAAGGCCCGCACGGCGTTCATGCCGGCCAGGCGGAAGTCCAGATGCAGCGCGCTGGCTTGCCCTTGGGCGTGGGGACAACTGGCGCCCCTGCGCTGCTGGATCGCCTCGTTGAGCTCGATCAGTTCGTTCAGCTGCTGCAGCAGGCGCGCCTGCTCCCAGCGCAGGGCCCAGGCCAGCGAGCGCATGCGCGGGGGCAAGGGCTCGTCGAGAAACTCGACCCGGTCAGCGGCGGCGTCGAAGCGCTGGTACAGGTGGTGGATCGCTTCGCGGCGCTGCGCCGACAACTTCACGCCGTCACGGGCCAGTGCCTCCAGGTTGTCCAGCTCGTCCTGGCGCAACAGCTGGATTTCTTCTGGCAACGGCCCTTGCCAGTGCTGCTTGATCAACTCGCGCTGTTGGCGCAATACCAGCAGGCGCGACACCAGCAGCACCATTTGGTTGGCCAGCAGCTGCACCAGCCCATCGGCGTTGCGCAGGTGCGGCGCATCGAAATAGAGATGGCGGCGCAGGCCTTCCAGCACACTGATCTCGCTGATCAGTTGCGCCTGCCGCTGGTGCAGCGCGGCTTCATCCTCTTCGCTGCGCACCACCTCGGCGGCGTGCCGGGCGATCAGCTTGACCAGGCTATCGACCTTGCTGAAGTAGCCATGCGCCACTGCCTGTGGGCGCGCGCTCACCAAACTGACCACGGCCACGCAGGCCACCGCCAGCAGGGTTTCGGTCAACCGGGTGATGGCCAGCAGGAGGATGCCGTCCGGTTCCGGCACGGCCAGCATCGCGACCACCACGGCGGTAAACCCGCTGAGGACGAAGGCATGCGAGTCGGTATAGCGCAGCAGCGTGCCGCCCGCCGTGCAGAACGCCAGCCACAGGGCCAGGCAGACGATGAAAGGCATTGGCGCCTGGGGGAACAAGGCCATGATCACCACCGCCATGGCCGCCCCCGCTGCGGTGCCCAGTACCTGGGCGAAACTGCGCTTGAGGGTCATGCCGGCCAACGGCAGGCTGATGATGATCACGGTCATCAGCGCCCACTTCGGTTGCTCCAGGTCGAAGATGAACGCCAGGTAGAGGCACAACAGGCCTGCAACGATGGTACGCAGCGCGAAGAACAGCACCCCACGGCCAGGGTTCAAGGCCATCTTGAAATAGGAAATCAGTGGAGCCATCCGGCACCTCGGGACACGGCCAGGGAGCCGCGCATGGGCGCATGGCATTCCGGGCCGGGTTGATTCATGAGCTGGAGGCGTCTCTACGCATCCGCGAGCACACTCACATTACCGTTCAAGTGCGCGAGTCGAGCAACCGTAAGACATATAAGCAGATTAACTGACGACAGGTTGGGTACCGCCCTGCTCGAGGCGCAGGCACCGGCGGCACAAAACTGACGTGTGACACAAGCGATCGGGGAGCCATGCACGCGCATGGCGCCCCGGCCGGATTACTTCGAAAGCTTGCTGAAGCTGGTCATCAGGTTACGGTAGTCCGGGATGTGGTTGGAGAACAACGTGCCCAGGCCTTCGATGTCGTTGCGCCAGTCGCGGTGCAGCTCGCAGGCCACGCCGAACCAGGTCATCAGCTGCGCGCCGGCGGCTTCCATCCGGCGCCAGGCCGAATCACGGGTCAGTTCGTTGAAGGTGCCGGAGGCATCGGTGACCACGAACACATCGAAGCCTTCTTCCAGGGCCGACAGTGCCGGGAAGGCCACGCAAACCTCGGTCACCACACCGGCGATGATCAGCTGTTTCTTGCCGGTGGCCTTGACCGCCTTGACGAAGTCTTCGTTGTCCCAGGCATTGATGTTGCCCGGGCGCGCGATGTACGGCGCGTCAGGGAACTGCTCCTTGAGTTCGGGCACCAGCGGGCCATTTGGGCCGTTCTCGAAGCTGGTGGTGAGGATGGTCGGCAACTTGAAGTACTTGGCCAGGTCCGACAGGGCCAGCACATTGTTCTTGAAACGGTCAGGTTCGATATCCCTTACCAAAGAGAGCAAACCCGTCTGGTGATCCACCAGCAGTACGGCGGCGTTATTCTTGTCCAGTCGCTTGTATTGAAAGGCCATGATGTTTTCCTTACTCGGGTTGGATGCGTTTGGTATGACTTCGCCCAAACAATGGCGCCCCGGTAAGATAACCAGCCAGGCAGAGCCGTGACAGGCTGACATCCGCAACACAGAGTCCCATTTCAGGAACAGCCACCTGGCACTGCGCGCCCCCTGTAGGAGCGGCCTTGTGTCGCGATAGGGCTGCGAAGCAGCCCCAGGATTTCAGCGCAAATGCATAAATTGCCGGGGCTGCTTCGCAGCCCTATCGCGACACAAGGCCGCTCCTACAAGGGGCCGCGCAAGGCCATGGGGTTGAGGCTTCAGCCCAGCAACTGGCTCAACACCGCACGCAACTTCCCCGGTTTGACAGGCTTGTTCAGCAACGGCGCACCGAGCTTGTTCAAGGAGCGTCGGCACTGATCGCTGCGGTCGGCGGTGATGATCACCGCAGGAATGGCGACGCCGAAATGTTCACGCAAGTGCCTGACCACCTCGCAGCCGACAACACCGTGGTCCAGGTGAAAGTCCGCCAGGATCAATTCCGGTGCCCGCCCCTGCAAGGCCAGCAAGGCACCAGCCTGGTCGGTCGCGGTAACCACTTCGCAGCCCCACTGCCCGAGCAGCGCGCCCATGCTCTCGAGAATGCTCACTTCGTTGTCCAGTACCAGCAGGCGGCGGCCCGGCAACGGGTTGCCGGCGCCCGGCTGCGGCGCGGCCTGGTGGATAGGCAGCGGCATGGCTTCGCCGATCGGCACGTCGATGCTGAACATCGAGCCACGCCCCGGCCACGAACGCACCTCGATGCGGTAGCCGAGAATCTTGGCGATCCGCTCGACGATCGCCAACCCCAGGCCCACGCCCTTGCGGTCGGCGGCGCGGCCTACGTCCAGTTGGTTGAACTCGAGGAAAATGGCCTGCAGCCGATCCGCCGCGATGCCCCGCCCGGTATCCCACACCTCCAGGCGCAAGTGATCGCCGCGGCGTCTGGCCCCCAGCAGGATCCTGCCCTCGTCGGTATAACGGCAGGCGTTGCTGAGAAAGTTGCGCAGGATACGCGTCATCAGCCGCAGGTCGGTACTGATGGCGTAGTCGCCAATGCGCGCGCGCAGCTTCAGGCCTGCCGCATCGGCCACCGTGCGGAACTCCGAGACCAGTGGCCCGAACAGTTCGTCGAGGCGGTACAGCGCCACGTCCGGCTTGACCGCCGCCTGGTCGAGCCGGGAAATGTCCAGCAGGTCGGTCAGCAGGTCTTCGGCGCCCTCCAGGGCCTGGTGGGTACGCTCCACCAGCACCTTTTCCGCGTCTGGCAATGGCCTTTCGCGCAAGGTCGAGATCAGCAGCCGCGCAGCATTCAGCGGTTGCAGCAGGTCATGGCTGGCGGCAGCGAGGTACTTGTCCTTGCTGCGGTTGGCGGTTTCCGCGGCGTCGCGGGCATCGCGCAGGGCGCGGGCAATCTGTTTGCGCTCGGCGATCTGCTGTTGCAGGTTGCGGTTGGCCTCAAGCAGTTCATCGGTGCGGGCGGCCACCCGTTGCTCGAGTTCGTCATTCAGTTGCTGCAGGCGCTGCTGGGCCAGCTTGCGTTCGGTGATGTCGGCGACAAACCCTTCCACCAGCCCTTCCTGGCCGGGTTTGAGCAACAGGTTCATCAGCACATCGAGGTGGCTGCCATCCTTGCGCCGCAAGCGGGTTTCATAGCCGTGCAGGCTGCGTTCACGGGCGAGGGTGGCGGTGATGGCGTGCAATTCTTCGGCCCCGCCGACAAACAGGTTGTCGGCAAGGTCCGTCAGCGGAAACAGCAACGCTTGCGGGTTGTCGTAACCGAGCATGCGTGCCAACGCCGGGTTGGCGGCACGCATGCCGTCTTGCAGGCTGGCCTGGAAAATCCCGTGCACGGCGTTTTCGAACAGCCACTTGTATCGGTTGCGTTCGGCCTCCAGTTCGTCCAGGCGCGCCGCCAGCTCCGGGTAATGGCTCTTGCGCGCCGAGTGGTCGCCCAGCCCCAGCAGCCCGGCCAGCGCCCGTTGCTGCTCGTCAGAGGGCCTCGCCATAGACCACCTCGACATCACGCTGGCTCGACGCACGCGGGTTGGTGAGGATGCACGGGTCATCCATCGCATGTTGCGACAGGAACGGGATATCGGCCGTGCGCACCCCGTGCAGGCCCAGGGTTTCGTGGAAGCCGATGGCATGCTTCAGGGCGATCAGGTGCTCCACCAGACGCGCGCAGATCTGCCGGTGGTTGAGGCCGCGGCAGTCGATACCCAGCACTTCGGCAATCACCTTGAAACGCTCCGGTGCCGAGCTGTAGTTGAACGCCACCACGTGCTCCACCAGCACCGCATTGCACAGGCCATGCGGCAGGTCGAGGAACCCGCCCAGGCTGTGCGACATGGCGTGGACCGCACCCAGGATCGCATTGGAAAACGCCAGCCCCGCCTGCATGCTGCCCAGCATGATCTTCTCGCGCAGGGCGATATCGGTGGGGTTGGCGATCATTTCCACCAGGTTGCCGTTGATCAGGCGCATGGCCTCCAGCGCATGGGGGTCGGTCAGCGGGCCGTGGCCAGTGGAAACGAAGGCTTCGATGGCATGCACCAGCGCATCGATACCAGTGCAGGCCGACAGGAACGGGTCCATGCTCAGGGTGGTTTGCGGGTCGATCAGCGACACGTCCGGCACCACCGCCTTGCTGACGATGGAGAACTTCATGCGCTCCTGCTGGTTGGAAATGATCACGAACTGCGACACGTCCGCCGAAGTGCCGGCCGTGGTCGGGATCAGGATCAGCGGCGGGCTGGGCACGCGGATCATGTCCACGCCTTCGAATTCGAGGATGCTGCGCCCGTGGGCGACCACGATGCCGATGGCCTTGCCGCAATCCATCGGGCTGCCGCCACCGACCGCGACGATCACATCACAGTGGTTTTGCCGGTAGATCTCGGCGCCAAGCATCACCTCTTCCACACGCGGGTTGGGCGATACGGCGCTGTACAGGCAGTAGTCGATGCCCTGGGCCTGCAGGCTGGCCTCCACGTCCGCCACCCAACCGGCGGCAATCACACCGGGGTCGCTGACCACCAGCACCTTGCGCGCACCGAAGGTCTTGGCGTAATTGGCGACATTGTGCCGGCAGCCGGCACCAAAGATGATCTCGGGCGAAACGAACTTGCGAAGCGGGCTGAAACTCTGGCTCATCGGGAAGCCTGTTCTTATTGTTCTGGAAGGTAACCGCCAGCGTAAAGCATCCCGTAGCGAAAGCAACCAGACCAAAGCGTGACCATGGCTCATTCGATCCAGTACTTGGCACGGGCCACCTCCAGGAACGCCAGGATGTCCTCGTCGAGCCCCGGCACACCAGGGAAGCGCTGTGCCAGGCGGTCGATGACAGCCGCCACGCTGCGCTGGCCGTCCAGCAACTCGAGCACCCAGCCGGCACTGGCATTGAGCTCGATGATGCCCTCGGGGTACAGCAGCACATGGCACGCCTGGCGCGGCTCCCAGCGCAGGCGAAAGCCCTTGCGCAAGGCCAGGGCTTGTTCGCGATCGATCAGGTTCACAACAGGCTTGCTCAGTGAAGAACCGGCCATCGCGGTGATGGCCGGACAGGCATCAACGATTGGCGAAGTACATCGTCACTTCGAAGCCGATGCGCAGGTCGGTAAAGGCGGGTTTAGTCCACATGGGGCATTCCTCTTCTTGGTGCCGGGCGATTCCGGTAGAGGCATTAATGCACGAGGGGCGGCGGGGCCGAATGCTACTTTGGGACAGGTTTGCGGGGTGCGTTGGTAGGGGTAACACAGAGCTGCTGTGGATCTGTGCATGGCAGCGCCGGCCTCTTCGCGGGCTCGCCCGCTCCCACAGGGTGGCACTGGCTTCAAAAGCAATGGTGAGCCTGCCCTGGCCTCATCGCCGGCAAGCCAGCTCCCACAGGTACTGCATGGGCCTTGAACCTTGTGCAGTACCTGTGGGAGCTGGCTTGCCTGCGATGGGCTGCAAAGCAGCCCCCGAGGCCATCCCAGGTTTTAGAAGAAGCCCAACGGGTTGATGTCGTAGCTCACCAGCAGGTTCTTGGTCTGCTGGTAGTGATCGAGCATCATCTTGTGCGTCTCGCGGCCCACCCCGGACTTCTTGTAGCCACCGAACGCGGCATGCGCCGGGTACAGGTGGTAGCAGTTGGTCCACACACGCCCGGCCTTGATCCCACGGCCCATGCGGTAGGCACGGTTGATGTCACGGGTCCACAGCCCCGCGCCCAGGCCAAACTCGCTGTCGTTGGCGATCGCCAGGGCTTCAGCTTCGTCCTTGAAGGTAGTCACGCCCACCACCGGGCCGAAGATCTCCTCCTGGAACACGCGCATCTTGTTGTTGCCCTTGAGCAGGGTCGGCTGGATGTAGTAACCGCTGGCCAGGTCGCCGTCGAGCCGTTCGGCAGCGCCACCGGTGAGCAGCTGCGCGCCCTCCTCCCGGGCAACCTGCAGGTAGGAAAGGATCTTGTCGTATTGCTGCTCCGATGCCTGGGCACCGACCATGGTCGCGGTGTCCAGCGGGTTGCCACGGGTAATCCTGGCGATCTTCTTCATCACCTCGGCCATGAACGGCTCGTAGATCGACTCCTGAATCAGCGCCCGCGACGGGCAGGTGCACACCTCGCCTTGGTTGAAGAACGCCAGCACCAGGCCTTCGGCTGCCTTTTCGATGAACGCGGGCTCGGCCTGCATGATGTCTTCGAAGAAGATGTTCGGCGACTTGCCGCCCAGTTCGACGGTGGACGGGATGATGTTCTCGGCGGCGCATTTCATGATGTGCGAGCCGACCGGGGTGGAACCGGTGAAGGCGATCTTGGCGATGCGCTTGCTGGTGGCCAGGGCTTCGCCGGCTTCGCGGCCAAAGCCTTGGACGATGTTCAGCACGCCTGCCGGCAGCAGGTCGGCGATCAGCTCGGCGAAAATGGTGATCGACAGTGGCGTCTGTTCCGCCGGCTTGAGCACCACGCAGTTGCCGGCGGCCAGGGCCGGGGCGAGCTTCCAGGCGGCCATCAGCAGCGGGAAGTTCCACGGGATGATCTGCCCGACCACGCCCAGCGGCTCATGGATATGGTAGGCCACGGTGCCTTCGTTGATCTCGGCGGCGCCGCCTTCCTGGGCACGGATGCAGCCGGCGAAGTAGCGGAAGTGGTCCGCCGCCAGCGGCACGTCGGCGTTGAGGGTTTCGCGCACGGCCTTGCCGTTGTCCCAGCTTTCGGTAACGGCCAGTACTTCGAGGTTCTGTTCGATGCGGTCGGCAATCTTCAGCAGCACCAGGGCGCGGTCCTGCACCGAGGTCTTGCCCCAGGCCTCGGCAGCGGCATGCGCGGCGTCCAGGGCCTGCTCGATGTCCTGGGCGCCGGAGCGCGGGAACTCGGCAATCGGCTGACCGTTGACCGGCGAGCTGTTGGTGAAGTACTGGCCGCCCAGCGGCGGCACGAATTCACCGTTGATAAAGTTGCCGTAGCGTGGCTTGAAGGACACGATGGCGCCTGGGGTTCCGGGTTGTGCGTAGATCATGCTGAGCCTCTGCGGGTCGATGCCTGTCCGGCGACAGGCGATGGGCCGATGGTAAAAAGCCCCGCCTGCCGGGCGAATGCATCGTTGGCAGCGGGGCTCTCGTCATTTGGTAGTAGGGCCGCTTGCCGCAGGGCCTCCTGCAGCAAGCGGCAGGTTATCGGCTTAGCGACTGGCGCTTGCCGTTTGCAGCTGCTTGGGCAGCTTGAAGGTCCAGAGCATGCCGCCCTGGTTGAAGTCCTTGACCCGCTTGGCCACTTCGCCGCCCCACAGCGGCACCGCGCCGCCCCAGCCGGAAACCACCGAAACGTACTGTTCGCCGTCCATTTCCCAGGTCACTGGCGAGCCAAGCACGCCGGAGCCGGTCTGGAACTCCCAGACCTTGTCGCCGGTCTTGGCGTTGAACGCCTGCAGGAAGCCTTCCGGCGTGCCGGTGAACACCAGGTTGCCCTTGGTGGTCAGCACCCCACCCCACAGCGGCGCGAAGTTCTTGTGGCGCCACACTTCCTTGCCGCTGACCGGGTCGATGGCGCGCAGCACGCCGATGTAGTCTTCGTTGAGCGGCTTGATGGTAAAGCCGGCGCCAAGGAACGCCGCGCCCTTCTTGTAGGCGATGCCTTCGTTCCAGATGTCCATGCCCCACTCGTTGGACGGCACGTAGAACAGCCCGGTGTCCTTGTTGTAGGCCATCGGCATCCAGTTCTTGGCACCGAGGAACGCCGGCGCCACGAACACCGAGCTGCCCTTGGCCTCGCTACCCGGCGCCCCCGGCCGGCTGGCCTCGTTGTAGATCGGCCGGCCGTCCTTGTCCAGGCCGGTGGCCCAGGTGATCTTGTCGACGAAGGGGAAGCCGCGGATGAACTTGCCGTTGGTGCGGTCCAGCACGTAGAAGAAGCCGTTGCGGTCAGCGGTGGCGGCGGCCTTGACCTCTTTGCCACCGTCCTTGTAGTTGAACGAGATCAGCTCGTTGACGCCGTCGAAGTCCCAGCCGTCATGCGGCGTGCTCTGGAAGTGCCACTTGATGGTGCCATCGTCGGGGTTCAGGGCCAGGCGCGACGAGGAATACAGGTTGTCGCCCGGGCGCAGGTGCGAGTTCCACGGTGCCGGGTTGCCGGTGCCGAACAGGATCAGGTTGGTTTCCGGGTCGTAGTAGCCGCCCAGCCATGGCGCCGCACCGCCGGTCTTCCACAGGTCGCCGGGCCAGGTCTTGCCGGCCTCGCCGCCGGAAATGCCGTTCTCGATCGCCTTGCCGTCCTTGTACACGTAGCCCATGTGCCCTTCCACGGTCGGGCGCATCCACAGCAGCTCGCCGTTTTCCGGGTTGTAGGCCTGGATCTTGCCCACCACGCCAAACTCGCCGCCGGCAACGCCGGTGATCAGCTTGCCGTTGACGATCATCGGCGCGGCGCTGATGGAGTAGCCTTCCTTGTGGTCGGCCACCTTCTTGCTCCATACCACCTTGCCAGTGTCCTTGTTCAGCGCCACCAGCTTGGCATCCAGGGTGCCGAAGAACACCAGGTTGCCGTACAGCGCCACGCCGCGGTTGATCACGTCGCAGCACGGGCGGATGTCATCGGGCAGGCGCGCATCGTATTGCCACAGCTTCTTGCCGGTTCGGGCGTCCACGGCGAACACCCGCGAGTAGGAGCCGGTCAGGTACATCACCCCGTCCTTGACCAGCGGCTGGGCCTGCTGGCCGCGCTGCTTCTCACCACCGAAGGAAAACGCCCAGACCGGCCGCAGGTCCTTGACGTTGTCGGTATTGAGCAGGTTCAGCGGGCTGTAGCGCTGGCCCTGCACGCCCAGGCCATTGGTCACGATCTGCTGCGGGTTCTTCGGGTCCTGGAGAATTTCTTCATTGCTGACAGCGGCGTGGGCTGCACCGGCAAGCAGCATGGCGCTGAGCACCAGGCTCAAGGCGAACACGGGACGACGTGTGGATCGGGTCATGACGGCTACCTTTGGTTTTTTTGTTGTATCCGGGAAAACTTCCCGGTGTGTCGGGAATTCTTGGTCCCGACCTGCTTGCCAACAATTGCCCGCAGTGCGGAGTTTTCTAGTTCCTTGGTATCAGTGAACCTACGCGGTCCCCCCCTGTGGGAGCGGCCTTGTGTCGCGAAAGGGCTGCAAGGCAGCCCCGGCGATTTCAGCCATCGGCACAAATTCTGGGGCCGCTTCGCGCCCCTTTGGCGACACAAGGCCGCTCCCACAGGGGGCCGCGTTACACCCTCAGATCGGGGGCTTGGCGTCGACGCGCCGCAGCTGCTGGCGTTCGTAGCGGGGGTACAGGTGGCTGACACTGCGAATCAGCTCGTAACGGGTCAGGCTGATACCGGCAAACCGCTCGGGTATCGGGCTGCGAATCATCTCGGCCATGTCATCGCCACGCGCTGCGCCATCACGCATCAGCCCATCCAGCCAGCCCAGGTAGTCGCGCATCTGGGCAAACGGCCGGGCATCGCTGGCCAGCGGGCCGTGACCGGGTACCAGCTGCTTCCAGGGCAGAGCTTGCAAGGTGTCCAGGTCCTTCAGCCACACCTCCAGCCCCGGGCTGTTGGGCGTGGTCAGCGCGCGCTCGTGGAACACCAGGTCGCCGGCGAACAGCACACCGGTGCTTTCATCCAGAATCGCCAGGTCGGCACCGGTATGCCCGCCCAGCGCCAGCAGCCGCAGGCGGTGCCCACCCACCTCATGAATACCCGGCTCCAGCACCCGGGTCGGCAGCACCACCTCGGTACCGCGCATCCAGTCGCCGACCAGGCGGTACATGTTTTCGGCCATGGCCTCGCCCTGCTGGCGCAACAGCTCGCCGGTACCGGCCAGGGCGCCGATGGGCACATCGGCAAAGGCCTGGTTGCCCAGCACATGGTCGGGGTGATGATGGGTCAGCAGCACTTCGACCACCGGCTTGTCGGTGGTGGCGGCAATGGCCTGGCGCAATGCTTCGCCGTAGCGTTTCGACGGCCCGCTGTCGATCACCACCACCCCGCTGTCGGTAACGATGAACGCGGTGTTGACGATATTGCCGCCGTTGTCCTTGGCGAAATTGTCGGTGCTGCCCTCCAGCAGCCAGGTGCCCTCGGCGATCTGCCGGGGCTTGAGCCGATAGTCCAGGTCTGCCCAGGCCGGCAGGCCCAGGCACAGCAGCAACAGCAGAATGCAACGCATGACAGGCGCCTCTGGTCAGGGATGGAGTCGGGCAACGCGTTCAGGGCACTGCCGCCTCGAACTGGTTGCCGCTGTTGTCCTGCAACACCAACCGGGTCGGCCCGGGGCCCTGAATGTCGAAGCCCAGGTTGGGGTTTTCGCTGACCGCCGGGTACAGTTCCAGGCTGGCCAGGCGCTGGCCGTCCGCGCCTTGCAGCTCGGCATGGTTGAGGAAGAATTCGGGAATGCCGCTGACCAGACCGTTGTCCATCGGGTGGGCCACCTGCAGGCGCAAGCGGCTGCTGTCGGCGCGCGGGTAGCGCCCGCCCAGGACTTCACCGAGGTGTTCCTCCCAGCCGGGCTGAGTGCGTACCACACTGGGCGCGGTACAACCGCCGCCAGCGGCATCGATCAGGGCCGAGCCGACATGCCACAGGCCGTCGCGCGTCAGCACCGCAGCGCGCAGCGGTGTGGCCTGCTCGATGCGGATGCGGATCGACAACCAGGGCAGCACGCGCTCGCCGGGCTGGAAGTCGACAATGCGCGGCAGCGGGTTGAGTTCGGCCCAGGCGAGAATCCGCACCACCTCGCCGCTGAACGCCCGGGCGTCGATCTCCAGCGGCACCTGGCGGGCGTCCTCGGCAAACGGCGGCGCCAGCAGCTTGACCCGGTCATCGAACACGAATGCGGCCTGGCCCAGCAACTGCTTGTGGTAGAAGTCCCACATCACCGACGGCACCGGGTCCTTGTGGTTACTCGGCTCGCTGGCCTGGGCCTGTGCGGCCCAGGGCATCCAGCAGGCCAGCAGCAAAGTTGCTCGCCAGTTCATCGCCCACTCCTTTTGATCAACGCAAACCTGGCTGACAGTGCACGGTCCTTGTGGGAGCGGGTTCACCCGCGAACACCGGCGAAGCCGGTGCCATATACCGCGTCGCATTCTTCGCGGGTGAACCCGCTCCCACAGGGGGATGTGTTGCTTTTACAAACTCACAAGCCTGCGAAGCTTGTTACTGATACATCTCCGGCACCTGGTAACGCAGGCCATAACTGGCATAAATCGCCTTCATCCGCCCATCACGAATCAGCGCCTCAAGCGCCTCCTCCAGCGCATAAGCCAGCTGCCGGTTGCTTTCATGCACCGCCATGCCGATCTCCCAGGCCTGCTTGCCAAGGTTCGGGTAGGCGTTTTCCGCCAGGGCCAGTTGCGGGTCGGCGGCCTGGTGCAGTTGCCAGTCAACCTCGCCGCGCATCGCCATCACCGCGTCCACCTGGCCGGCCTGCATGGCACCGAAGGCCTGCTGCACATTGGGGTAATGATGGGTCCTGGCGCTGAGCATGCCGTTGAACACGGAAGTCAGGTAGAACGACGGCACGCTGTCCACCTCGACCCCGATCGGGTGTTGCTGGAACACCGCGACACTGGCCACCGAGGCCAGGCGGCGGCGATCGTAGGCGACCTGCCAGCGCTCCTCCTGATAGGGGCCGAACATCACCACCTGGGCGTTTTCCAGCTCGCCCACCTCGTTGCGCCGCTGCGCGTAGGCATGGTCGTACGGCACCCGCATCATCAGGTCGGCCAGCTGCTGGTGGCGCAGCGGGCTGCCACGCCAGATGTAGTCGCGCAGATCGTCGTCGAGCTTCTCCCCAGGTGGCGCCCAGATCAGCTGCAAACGCACCCCCAACGCCGTGGCCAGGGCCTGCGCCAGTTCCACGTCGACACCGCGCGGCTGGCCGTGGTCCTCGAAGCTGTAGGGCGCAAAGTCCTTGTACACCGCCACCTTCAGTTCACCAGCGGCGATGATCGCGTCGTAGCTGCGCACCTGCGCCTGCGCCGCCGCGCAACACAGCAGCAGGCCGCTCAACAGCACCGCCAACAGACGCATGGCCGTCATTCCTCGACGTGCACGCTGTCCAGGTAGGTGCGCACCGCCCACAGGGCCTCCTGGCTCAGGTAGTCGGCCATTTTCGGCATGTACACCCGGCCGTCGCGGACCGCACCGTGGCGTACACGCTCGACGAACCATTCATCCCCCGCCTCGCCGGCATCGAGCATGCGCAAATCCGGGGCGATGCCCCCGGACTTGGCCTCCAGGCCATGGCAGGCGGCGCAGTTCTGGTTGTAGGCCGAGGCACCGATTTCCACGGCCTTGTCGTGCTCGGGAGAGCTGCGGTACGGGTTGACCGCCGCCCAGCCATCGCCGTCCAGGGTCACGCCAGCGTCCTTGATCGGGGTCAGGCCCTGGGTTTCCACGGCCTGGGGCACCACATTGCCATGTGCCCAGACCGTGCCGGTCAGCACCGCACTGGCAAGCAGCCCGGCAGCCAGCAAGACGTTGCGTTTTGTTGTCATTTTTATGCCCTCACGATTGCACGCAAGGCCTCAACCACAGAGGCCGTGTCGCCATCTTAGAAACAGCCCGCAAGCGGCCGAATGCTGCTTTGGTGGCCGCGCCTTACTCCCTTGGTAGTAGGGCTTGTGGCGAAGGGCCAAATGAGGTGCCCTGCGGGAACTATTCCCGGCAAGGGCGGGACATTTTCCGTATCCGGCGACGCCCGCCCCGTCCCACCCTGTGCAGGCCAAAACCTCCACTGGGAACTGCAACCATGACAACAAGAACGCTACCCGCCCTTTCCCCTCTGGCCCTGAGCGTGCGGGCCTTGCTGCTGGCCGGTAGCCTGGCCCTGAGCAACGCGGCCATAGCCGCCACCGCCCCAGCCGCACCTGCCGGCAAGAACGTGACCTGGGAAGACATCGCCAACGACCACCTGACCACCCAGGACGTGCTGCAGTACGGCATGGGCACCAACGCCCAGCGCTGGAGCCCGCTGGCCCAGGTCAATGACCAGAACGTGTTCAAGCTGACCCCGGCCTGGTCCTATTCCTTCGGCGACGAAAAGCAGCGCGGCCAGGAATCCCAGGCCATCGTCAGTGACGGCGTGGTCTACGTCACCGGCTCCTATTCGCGGGTGTTCGCCCTCGATGCGAAAACCGGCAAGCGCCTGTGGACCTACAACCACCGCCTGCCGGACAACATTCGCCCCTGCTGCGATGTGGTCAACCGTGGCGCGGCGATCTACGGCGACAAGATCTACTTCGGCACCCTCGACGCGCGGGTCATCGCCCTCGACAAGCGCACCGGCAAAGTGGTGTGGAACAAGAAGTTCGGCGACCACGCCGCCGGCTACACCATGACCGGCGCCCCGGTGCTGATCAAGGACAAGACCAGCGGCAAGGTACTGCTGATCCACGGCAGCTCCGGCGATGAATTCGGCGTGGTCGGCCAACTGTTCGCCCGCGACCCGGACACCGGTGAAGAGGTGTGGATGCGGCCCTTCGTCGAGGGCCACATGGGCCGCCTGAACGGCAAGGACAGCACGCCGACCGGTGACGTCAAGGCACCGTCCTGGCCGGACGACCCCACCACCGAAACCGGCAAGGTCGAAGCCTGGAGCCACGGCGGCGGCGCACCTTGGCAAAGCGCCAGCTTCGACCCGGAGACCAATACCATCATTGTCGGCGCCGGCAACCCTGGCCCCTGGAACACCTGGGCGCGCACCTCGAAGGACGGCAACCCGCACGACTTCGACAGCCTGTATACCTCAGGGCAGGTCGGCGTCGACCCGAGCACCGGTGAAGTGAAGTGGTTCTACCAGCACACACCCAACGATGCCTGGGACTTTTCAGGCAACAACGAGCTGGTGCTGTTCGACTACAAGGACAAGGACGGCAAGCTGGTCAAGGCCACCGGCCACGCCGACCGCAACGGCTTCTTCTACGTGGTGGACCGCAGCAACGGCAAACTGCAGAACGCCTTCCCCTTCGTCGACAACATCACCTGGGCCAGCCACATCGACCTCAAGACCGGGCGCCCGGTGGAAAACCCTGGGCAGCGCCCGGCCAAGCCGCTGCCGGGAGAAACCAAGGGCAAGCCGGTGGAGGTCTCGCCACCCTTCCTTGGCGGCAAGAACTGGAACCCCATGGCCTACAGCCAGGACACCGGCCTGTTCTACATACCCGGCAACCAGTGGAAGGAGGAGTACTGGACCGAGGAAGTGAACTACAAGAAGGGCTCCGCCTACCTGGGCATGGGCTTTCGCATCAAGCGCATGTATGACGACCACGTCGGCACCCTGCGCGCCATGGACCCGAGCACCGGCAAGCTGGTGTGGGAGCACAAGGAGCAGTTGCCGCTGTGGGCCGGCGTGCTGGCGACCAAGGGCAACCTGGTGTTCACCGGCACCGGCGACGGCTTCTTCAAGGCCTTCGACGCCAAGACGGGCAAGGAGCTGTGGAAGTTCCAGACCGGCAGCGGCATCGTCTCGCCGCCGATCACCTGGGAACAGGACGGCGAGCAGTACATCGGCGTGACCGTGGGTTACGGCGGCGCGGTGCCGCTATGGGGCGGCGACATGGCCGAACTGACCAAGCCGGTGGCCCAGGGTGGTTCGTTCTGGGTGTTCAAGATCCCCAGCTGGGACAACAAGACTGCACAGCGTTGACTGCCTGAGTTGACGCATCACTGGGGCTGCGATGCAGCCCATCGCCGGCAAGCCAGCTCCCACAGGTACAGCGCAGGTCTCAAGGGTTGCGCAGTTTCTGTGGGAGCTGGCTTGCCGGCGATGGGCCGCAAAGCGGCCCCAGGGTGCACACCCGACTTCACATTAAGAGCCTTTCGCCATGAACTACCTGCCACTTGCCTTGCTGATCGTGCTGTCTCCTGCCATGGCCGAGAATGCCGACGACGCTGGCAACGATACCCCCCTGACCATCAACGGCTGCGTGATTGCCGAAGCCAGCCAGTGCCCGGGGGCCGACCTGCGGGGCGCCAACCTGGCCAACCAGGACCTGCGCAAGATGAACCTGGCCGGCGCCGACCTGCGCAATGCCGACCTGCGCCATGCCCGGCTGGACCTGGCCAACCTGGAAAAGGCCAGCCTGCAAGGCGCCAACCTGACCCGCGCCAGCCTGCAGCAGAGCAACCTGCGCCTGGCCGACCTGAGCCATGGCCGGCTCGTGGCCATTCAGGGCTGGGGCCTGTTTGCCCAGGGTGCGCAATTTGCCAAGGCCGACCTCAGCGCGGCCTACCTGCAGTTCGCCAGGTTGTCAGGGGCAAAGATGCAGCAGGCCAACCTGCGGGCGGCGGACCTGGAAATGGCCTGGCCGAGCAAGGCTGACCTGCAAGAGGCCGACCTTGGCGATGCCAACCTGCAGGAGGCCAAGTTTGGCCAGAGCAACCTGGCCCGCGCCGACTTGCGCGGGGCGCGGCAGCATTACGGGAATTTTCAGGAGGCCAACATGGAGGGGTGCAAGGGGTGCCCCGACACTTGGGACAAATGAGCGCTGCCATTTTTGCAACCACTCGGTTACCTGTGGGAGCGGGCGCGCCCGCGAAGCAGCCGACGCGGTGTCTGGCACCGGCTTCGCCGGTGTTCGCGGGCATGCCCGCTCCCACAGGGTCCGGGCCCGAACCATAAAGACCTCACCCCGCCACTCGCACCACCCCCAGATCAATCCCCAGATGCACCAGCTCGGCATGGGAACTGACCTGCAACTTGCTCTTGAGCAAGGTCAGGTGGTTGGACACGGTCTTGGCGCTGATGCACAGCTGCTCGGCAATCCCCCGCACCGGTGTGCCCTTGGCCAGCATCACGAAAATCTCCAGCTCACGCTGGGTCATGCGCTGCAAGCGCGGGTCGCTGGCATTCTGCTGTGAGGTGCAGGCCAGCTGGGTGGCCAGGGGCTGTTCGATATAGGCATGCCCGGCCAGCACCCGCTGCACCGCCTCGATCAGCACTTCGGGCGCCGAGTTCTTGGTCAGGTAGCCCGAGGCCCCGGCATCCAGAGCCTGGCGCACCAGCGGCAGTTCGTCATGCATGCTGAAGAACAGCACCCGCAATTGCGGCAGGCGCTGGCGCAGGCGCCGGGTGGTTTCCAGGCCGCTGATGCCAGGCAGGCCGAAGTCCATGATCACCAGGTTGGGCACCTGCTCCTGAACCCGGGCCAGCGCCTCTTCGCCACTGGCAGCCTCACGCACCTGTACTGTCGGCAGCACTGCCCGCAACAGGCTGGCATAGCCCTGGCGGACCACGGCGTGGTCATCGACCAACACGATATTCATCACACCTCCATGGGAATGTTCAGGTCCAGCGCCCAGCCGGCCCCCGGGCGGCTGAGGATGCGCAGTTCACCGCCCAGGCTGCGGGCGCGCTCGGCCATCGAGTGCAGGCCTACCCCGGGGCGCTGGGGCTGGCTGGCACCGCAACCGTTGTCGCGAACCAGCAGGCGCAAGCCCTTGGCGCTGCGTTGCAGGCGCACCCGCACCTGGCTGGCGCCGGCGTGCCGGGCGACGTTGGTCAATGCCTCCTGCAGCAAGCGATACAGATGCGTCCTGCTCGGCCCGGGCAGCGCCGGCAGCTGCTCGCCGACCCGCAGGCGGCAATCGATACCCTGGCTGGCCTGCCATTGGCTCACCAGCAGGCCAAAGGCTTCGGCCAGCGGCATGTGCTGCAGCGCCAGCGGGTACAGGTCGTGTACCAGGGCGCGGAAACCTTGCTGCAGGCGTTCGCAATCAAGCTCCAGGGTGCGTGTCGTCTGCGCCACCACGGCGGGCTGGTCGGCGACCATGCGCAGCAGGCAGAGCTGGGCCCGAATACCCGCCAGGTATTGCCCGAGGTCGTCGTGCAGGGTCCTCGCCAGCTGGGTGCGCTCCTGCTCCTGCACCGCCAGCAGGGCCTGGGTGAGTTGGGTATTGTCGGCCCGGGCCTGTTGCAGAGACGCGGTCATGCGGTTGAAGTGTTCGGCCAGCTGGCGCGCCTCCGGCAAGCCGGCCTCGTTCAGGCGTGCGGTCAATTGCCCACCCGAGACCTGGCGCAAGGCCTGCAGCAGCTCGTCCAGCAGGCCCATGCCCCGCCGCACCGCCCAGCGGATGGTCAACAAACTCAGCAACAACGCCAGGCCGCACAGGACCAACAGCTGCTGCAGCGAGTCACGGACTTCGTCGATTTCATCCCGCGCATCCACGGCAATCATTACCCGGCGGCCGTCACCCAGCTCCAGCAGCCGGCTGCTGTCATGGCGCTGGCCAAGCAGTTGACGGCCCAGCCAGGCATCCAGGCCGCTTTCTTGCGGCAGCCGCGCAGGTTCATCCGCCGCCAGCCAGTGCACCCGCACATGGCGCAGGCTTTGCGTCAGCCGTGGCTGCAGGCTCTGCGGGGCGCGCTCGGCGGTGTCGCCGAGGTACGCCACCACGGCTTGCGCCGACTGCAACTCCCGCTCCACATCAGCCACCGCCTGGCGCAACAGCACCCCGGCACAGGCCAGCGTCACCAGCGCGAAGCAACAGGTGACCCAGAGGTTGATACGCCACAGGGCCGACAGGTTGACAAGGCGCATGGGCAATTCTCCTCCAGGGGCTGCGGCTCATCGTAAAACCCGGGCCCGTGTGGTGAATTACTACCTTGGTACCGGCCGAGCGCTACTTTCTGCATATTTCCCCCTCCCGGCGGGCTTCCTATGCTGGCGCCATCTGCCGTGGAGTTGCCTTATGCGCCAGCCTGCCCACCTTGCCCTGACCTGCCTGCTGGCCCTGGCCGCGACGCTTTCTGCGAGCCCGGCGCCCGCTGCGCAGGCCCAGGCCGCGGAACCGTTGCAGGTGCGCATCGGCTACCTCGGCTATCGCCCCGATCCCGGCCCGCTGCTGTCCAACATCCTGCCCGAGCCCACCGATGCCGGGCTGCAGGGCGCCGAACTGGCGATTGTCGACAGCAACAGCAGCGGGCGTTTTCTCAAGCAGGAATTCCACCTGGCCAATGCCAGCGTCGACAGCCCCGAAGCCCTGCTGAAAGCCGCCAAGGCCCAGCACAACCAGGGCCTGCGGCTGTTCGTGGTGAATGCCCCCGCCGCCAGCCTGCGCGCGCTGTCTGCCGCCCTGCCCGACAGCCTGCTGTTCAACGCTGGCAGCCCGGACGACAGCCTGCGCAGCAGCCAGTGCCTGGGCAATGTGCTGCACAGCCTGCCCAGCCGCGCCATGCTGGCCGATGCCCTGGCGCAGTTCCTGGTGCTGCGCAAATGGCAGCGAGCGCTGTTGATCGTCGGCCAGACCGACGACGACCGCGCCTACGCGGCGGCCCTGCGCCGGTCCATGAAGCGCTTTGGCATGCAGCTGGTCGCGGAGAAAGCCTGGACTTTCGACAACGACCAGCGCCGCAGCGCCCAGGCCGACATGCCGCTGTTCACCCAAACCGCCGAGTACGACGTGGTGCTGGTGGCCGACGAACGCGGCGACTTCGGCGAGTACCTGCCCTACCAGACCTGGTACCCGCGCCCGGTGGCCGGCACCCAGGGCCTGACCCCCACCGGCTGGCACAAGACCGTTGAAACCTTCGGCGCGGCGCAGTTGCAAAAGCGCTTCGAAGCCCAGGCCGGGCGCTGGATGAACGACCGCGACTTCGCCGCCTGGATGGCCGTGCGCAGCGTCGCCAGCGCAGTGAGCAAACTGCGCCAGGCCGAGCCCCGCGCCCTGCAGCAACTGCTGCTCAGCGAGCAGTTGCCGCTGGACGGTTTCAAGGGCCGCAAGCTCAGCTACCGCCCGTGGAACGGCGAGCTGCGCCAGCCAATCCCGCTGGTGCAGCCGCGGGCCCTGGTCAGCACCTCGCCGCAGGAGGGCTTCCTGCACCCGTTCAACGAAATGGACAGCCTGGGCTACGACAAGCCCGAAGTGACCTGCGGCTACCCCTGACCCGATAACCACAACAAAAAGGATTTCGCCATGCGCCGCTCCCCGTTTCACCGGGCACTGCTTTACCCCAGCCTGCTGTCGGGCGCCCTGGCGCTTGCCGGCGGGCATGCCGTGGCCGCCACCGCCTGGGTGTCGAACGAGAAGGACAACAGCCTCAGCCTGATCGACATTGAGACCCTGCAAGTCACCGAAACCCTGCCAGTGGGCCAACGCCCGCGCGGCCTGCTGCTGTCCCACGACAACACGCTGCTGTACATCTGCGCCAGCGATTCGGACCGGGTGCAAGTGATGGATGTGGCCACCCGCAAGATCATCAAGGAACTGCCCTCCGGCAAGGACCCCGAGCAGTTCGCCCTGCACCCCAACGACCGCTGGTTGTACGTGTCCAACGAGGACGACGCGCTGGTGACGGTAATCGATACCCAGACCGACAAGGTGCTCGGGCAGATCGACGTCGGCATCGAGCCCGAAGGCATGGCGGTGAGCCCGGATGGCAAGTGGGCGGTCAACACCAGCGAAACCACCAACATGCTGCACTGGATCGATACCAGCACCCAGACCCTGGCGGACAGCACCCCGGTGGACCAGCGGCCGCGCTTCGTCGAGTTCAGCCAGGACGGCTCGCGGCTGTGGGCTTCGGCGGAAATCGGCGGCACGGTGACCATCCTCGACGTGGCCAGCCGCCAGGTGCTGAAAACCCTCAACTTCCAGATCAAGGGCGTGCACCCGGACAAGGTCCAGCCGGTAGGCATCAAGCTCAGCGCCGATGGCAAGTACGCGTTCGTCGCCCTGGGCCCGGCCAACCATGTGGCAGTGGTCGATGCCAAGACCTACGAAGTACTCGACTACCTGCTGGTGGGTCGGCGGGTCTGGCAATTGGCATTCACCCCGGACCAGAGCCAGTTGCTGGCCACCAACGGGGTCAGCGGCGACGTTTCGGTGATCGATGCAAAAAACCTCAAGGTGCTCAAGTCGGTGAAGGTCGGCCGCTACCCCTGGGGCGTGGTGGTGACGCCATGAATACCCTCGAAGTCAGTGACGTGAGCTTTGCCTACGGCCAGCGCGAGGCGCTCAGGCAGGTCGGCTTCAGCCTGGCGCCCGGGCGCTTCGCCGCCTTGCTGGGCCCCAACGGCGCCGGCAAGTCGACCTTGATCGCCCTGCTCACCCGGTTGTACGACCTGCAGCATGGCGACATCCGCGTGTGCGGCTGCTCGCTGCGCAACGCCACACGCCCGGCCTTGCGCCAGCTGGGCGTGGTGTTCCAGCAAAGCACCCTGGACCTTGACTTGAGCGTGGAGCAGAACCTGCGCTACCACGCCTCGCTGCATGGCCTGTCGCGGCGCCAGGGCAATATTCGGGTCGATGCCGAACTGGCCCGCCAGGGCCTCGATGAACGGCGGCGTGAACCGGTCCGGGCGCTGAACATCGGCCACCGGCGCCGGGTGGAGATTGCCCGCGCGCTGCTGCATGAACCGCGTTTGCTGTTGCTCGACGAGGCCAGCGTCGGCCTCGACCCGGCCAGCCGCCTGGCACTCAACCAGCACCTGCGGCTGCTGTGCCGCGAGCAGCGCCTCAGTGTGCTGTGGACCACCCATCTGCTGGACGAAGTGCAGCCCAGCGATGACCTGCTGATCCTGCATCAAGGGCGCCTGGTGGCCAGCGGCACGGCCGACGCCCTGAGCCTGGAGCACGGCGGTGACCTCGACCATGCCTTTGCCCGCCTGACCAGCGCCCCCACAGGAGCCAATGCCCGATGAACGCTTACTGGCAGTGCTTCAATGGCATTCTGCTGCGCGAATGCCTGCGTTTCGTCCTGCAGCGCACCCGTTTTCTCAGCGCCCTGGTGCGCCCGCTGCTGTGGCTGCTGGTGTTCGCCGCCGGCTTTCGCGCGGCCCTGGGCATTGCGATCATCGAGCCCTACGACACCTACATCCCCTACGAGGTGTACATCATCCCGGGCCTTGCCTGCATGATCCTGCTGTTCAACGGCATGCAGGGCTCGCTGTCGATGGTCTATGACCGGGAGATGGGCAGCATGCGCGTGTTGCTGACCAGCCCGTTGCCGCGGCCCTTCCTGCTCGGCAGCAAGCTGCTGGCGACCTCGTTGATCTCCCTGCTGCAGGTGTACGCCTTCCTTGCCATCGCCTGGTTGTATGGCGTGCAGCCACCGGCTGCGGGCTTGTTGCTGGCGCTGCCGGCGTTATTGCTGGTGGCGCTGATGCTCAGCGCCCTGGGGCTGTTGCTGTCGAATGCGATTCGCCAGCTGGAGAACTTTGCCGGGGTGATGAACTTCGTGATATTCCCGCTGTTCTTCCTGTCCTCGGCGCTGTACCCGTTGTGGAAGATGCGCGAGGCCAGCCAGTGGCTGTACTGGCTGTGTGCAGTGAACCCGTTCACCCATGCCGTGGAGCTGGTGCGCTTTGCCTTGTATGAGCGCTTCAACCCGCTGGCGCTGGCGGTATGCCTTGGGCTGACCGTGCTGTTCACCCTACTGGCGATCCTCACCTTCAACCCCCAGCATGCGGCGCTGCGCAAGCCGCGCTGATTGGCAGCGATCCATTGCTTAGCGCGAACCCTGTGGGAGCGGGCGCGCCCGCGAACACCGGCGAAGCCGGTGCCATGCACCGCATCGTCTGTTTCGCGGGCACGCCCGCTCCCACAGGGGTTGCATATGCGTTGCTCCAGGCGCCCGGCTTTCTACTACTTTGGTACTGCCTTTGCTGTCTGATCGTCGCATTCACAATGCACCGCCACTGGCATGTAATGGGCCTATAACAAAAAGGACAAACCCCATGCCACGTGCCCTGCCCCGGCTGCCGAGCCCATTATTGGCGGCGCTTTCCCTGAGCCTGACGCTGGGCATTGCCCAGGCCGACACCACGCCGCTATTCTCCGCCGACGGCTATCGCACCACCCTCTACCGCAGCCCGACCCCACAGCAGGTCGAGGGCGGCCAGGTCATCGACACTGCCACCCTGCAAGCCCTGCTGGGGCATACCCCAAGGCCGGTACTGATCGACGTCTACCGCCGCCAATGGCTGCAAGGCCGCTTCATCGAAGATGAACCCCACGCCAACATCCCCGGCAGCCGCTGGCTGGCCAACACCGGCGACGGTGAGCTGAGCCCGGCGTGGGACGATTACTTCGTGCGCAACCTGCAACAAGCCACCGCCGGGCGCACGGAGCAACCGCTGGTCTTTTACTGCCGCTCCGATTGCTGGTTAAGCTGGAACGCGGTAAAACGCGCGAAAGCCCTGGGCTATAAGAATCTGTATTGGTACCGCGACGGCCTGGACGCCTGGCAGCAGGCCAACCTGCCGCTGCAGCCGGCGCAGCCAGAGCCCTTCCCCTGAATTCATCGCCTGCAAACGCGTGCCCGCTCCATCCAATAAAAACGAGGTGAAAAGGCCATGTACAAAATTCTGATTGCCGACGATCACCCCCTGTTTCGCGAAGCCATCCACAACGTTATCAGCGACGGCTTCCAGGGCAGCGAAGTCATGGAAACTGCCGACCTGGACAGCGCCCTGGCGCTGACCCACGAGCACGACGACCTCGACCTGATCCTGCTCGACCTGAACATGCCCGGCATGCATGGCCTCAATGGCCTGATCACCCTGCGCAACGAGGCACCGACCACGCCGGTGGTGATCGTCTCGGCCGAGCAGGAAAAGCAGATCGTGCTGCAGGCCATCACTTATGGCGCGGTGGGTTTCATCACCAAGTCCTCGCCACGCTCACAGATGATCGAGGCGATCGAGCAGATCCTCAACGGCAATGTCTACCTGCCGCCCGACATCATCCGTGCCCAGAAAAGCAGCACCAGCCGGCGCCTGAACGATGCCCCGAGCTTCCCGCCGGAGATGCTCCAGGCCCTGACCCGCAAGCAGCTGCTGGTGCTCGAGCGCATGACCAAGGGCGAGTCGAACAAGCAGATCGCCTACACCCTGGATATCGCCGAGACCACGGTCAAGGCCCATGTTTCGGCGATCCTGCGCAAACTCAACGTGCACAACCGGGTGCAGGCCATCCTCAGTGCCGGTGATATCGATTTCGGTGATTACCTGCGGCGTTGATACCGCTATCTGGGGCCGCCTTGCGGCCCATCGCCGGCAAGCCAGCTCCCACAGGTACTGCGCAACTCTCGAGTCCTGCGCAGCACCTGTGGGAGCCGGCTTGCCGGCGATGGGCTGCGCAGCAGCCCCAATACCACTGACTGTCTGGCATCGCGGCTAGCCCTGGCTGCCCAGCAAATGGCTCATCGCCGCCTTCAGCTTCATCGGCCGCACCGGCTTGTGCATCAGGGTGTGGCCCAGCTCGCGGATCTGTTGCTTGAGCTCGTTGCTGTAGTTGGCGGTGATCATCATCGCCGGCAAGGGCTGGGCGCGGCGGGCATTGATCCGCGCCACGGCGTCGACGCCATTGCAGTCGTTGTCCAGGTGGTAGTCGGCGATCAGCAGGTCGGCCTCGGCATGGTAGTTGTCCACCTGGCGCGCCAGGTCCTCCTCCGACAACGCGGTGACCACCCGGCAACCCCACCCCTCCAGCAGGGTGCGCATGCCGGCGCAAATCGCCGCATCGTTATCCAGCACCCACACCCGCGCCCCGCGCAGGCGCTCGAGCATCGGCTCGCTGATCGCCAGGCTCGGCTGGGCCTTTGGCGCAGTGGCGCTCACCGGCACTTCGACCGCGAATACCGAGCCTTTGCCAAGCCATGACCGCACCCGAATCCGATGGCCGAGGATGCCGGCGATCTTTTCCACGATCGCCAGGCCCAGGCCCAAGCCACGGTCCTGGTCCGGGCGCTGCACATCGCCGCGCCTGAACTCCTGGAACATTTCTTCCAGGTGCTCTTCGGCGATACCGATCCCACTGTCCCATACCTCGATCCGCAAGCCGCCACGCTGGCGCCGGCAGCCCAGCACCACGCGGCCGCTGCGGGTGTAGCGAATGGCATTGCTGAGCAGGTTACGCAGGATCCGCGCCAGCAGCTGAATGTCACTGCGCACCACGGCGGAACAGCCCACGAAATGCAGCTCAAGCCCTTCGCTGCGCGCCACCTGGGCGTATTCGGCAGCGAGGTTGTCCATCAGTTCGCGCAGGGCGAACGGGGCGACATCGGCCTTGATCACGCCGGCATCGAGCTTGGAAATATCCACCAGGGTACCTAGCAGGTTCTCCACATCCTCCAGCGAGTTGCTGACATTACGCACCAGATGAGCACTGTTGTGCGGCTCGCGGTGTTCGAGCAAGGCACTGGTGAACAGCCGCGCCGCGTTCAGTGGCTGCAGCAGGTCATGGCTGACGGCGGCAAGGAACTTGGTTTTCGACAGGTTGGCCTGTTCGGCCTCGCGCTTGGCCTCGCGCAGGCGCGATTCCACCCGGCTGCGCTCCTCGATTTCGCGCAGCAGCTGTTCGTTGAGGCTGGTCAGCTCGGCAGTGCGCTCGCGTACCCGTTGCTCCAGGTGCTGATACGCCTGGTGCAGCGCCTGCGCGGTATTACGGCGCTCGGTGATGTCGCGGATCAACACGAAGATGCCCACCACTTCGCCATTGGCCAGGCGGTTCGGCACGTAGGAGCGCAGCATGTAGCGTTCCTGGCCGTTGATGTTGGTTTCGGCAAACTCGAAGGTTACGCTCTCCCCCGCCAGCGCCCGCGCCACGTAGGCCTCCAGGCGCTGGTAATGCTGCTCGCTGTGGGCTTCGCGCAGGCTCTGGCCCAGCATCACGCCGCGAGGCCAGCAGTACCATTCTTCATAGACCTTGTTGGTGAATTCGTAGACCAGGTCGGCATTCAGGTAGGCGATCAGCGCCGGCACATGGTCGGTGATCAGGCGAATCTGGTGCTGGTGTGCCGTCTCGGCACGCTGCCGGGCCTCGCTGAGCAGGTGGTTGACGGCCTTGAGCTCGGCCATGGCCTGGTTCAGCGCTTCGGTGCGTTCGCGCACCTGTTCGGCCAGCACCACCGAATGCTGGAACGCGGCATAAGGGTCGTTGCCACGCGTGACGCCGGACTCGATACGTTCGATCAGTGCGCCGTTGATACGCTGCAGCTTGTGGTTCTGGTGCTGCAGCCGGGCGACCTCGGCCTGCAGTTCAGCGACCGACAGGAGGCCGGTTGCGGGCAATGGCGACCCCGGTGAAGGTCTGGTTGATGTGCATGCCATTGAACTGTTCTCCGTAGGTGTTGAAGCCGATCACCCGCTGCTCGCGCAGGAACGCGCCGATCGGCTCCAGGCCGTGCCGGGCTTCGAGTTCCAACCGCCGCAGGAAGCAATCGCAACCGATGGTCAGCAGCAGCGGGCCGAGCCGCTGCTGCAAGCCGTCGAACAACTGGTGCAGGTTCGGCAACAGCGGGCCCGGGGTCATGGCGGTAAGCACGATGCCGTTCTCCACCGCGCAGTAGAAACTCAGGCTCAGGTCCGGGTGCACTTGCTGGATCGCCCGCACGTAATACTGGTCATGGATGCGCACGGCCAGCGGATGGGCGGCGAACACTTGATGATCGAGTTCGGCCACCGGCACGCCGATGTGCCGGGCGTATTCCTCGGCAGCAGGCTCGGCATTCAGTTCGAAGACCCGGCGCTGTGCACTGTCGGCACCGGTGACCACCAGCTTTTCCTGGCGCGGCAGGATGTGGTGGGTGGTGAACACTTCGAAGTCGAGCCAGGTATTGACCAGCACCACCACCGCCGCGCCGTGGTGGAACGCGCCGCCGAAATACACGTGGGTGCGGGTCAGGTAGTTGTCGTCGCCGGCCGACCCGCCGAAATGCGGGATGTCGCCCAGGGCCGCACTGAGGGCGGCGAGCACCATCTCCTCGCGGCTGGACAAGCCGTCGAGCAGGGTCAGGGCAAAGCTGTGGCCCTTGATCGGCGCCAGGGTATTGCTGCGGCAGGTGCCGACCAGGCGCTCGACCATCTGCTGAGCGTCGATCAGGCTGAAGCGCTCCATTTCATCGATCAGCTCGGTGGCGATGGAAAAGTGCCGATGATCGAACCCGACTGCCGTTATGCAATTGCGGCCGTAGCCCAGTGGGGTGATTTCGCCGGCGCTGGTGCAACCGACCAGGCGGATGCCGCCAAAACCCTGCTCCAGGGCTTCGCCCAAGGCTTGCAGGTCGTATTCGGCGGAGCAGAAGAACAGCACGAAGCCCAGGTGCGGGTGCAGCAACTGCGCCGCCAGCTCCTGGGCTGCCTGCCGGGCGTCGGTTGCCTGGGACATGGCGCTGACCACACCGTCGTTGTGAGCCTGCTGCATCGTGGTCTCCGGCGCGGGGTGGCTGAGTGATGAGTGTACGAAGGCGGTCATCGAGGACGAATGCTACTTGGGTAGCGGGTGGGCGGTTCGATGGGTGTAAAAAACCACCATCTGGGGCCGCCTTGCGGCCCATCGCCGGCAAGCCAGCTCCCACAGGTACTGCGCATGACTTGAAGTCGATGCGGTCGAGGTGGGAGCTGGCTTGTCGTGGCGACGAACCGCGTCGATGGGCTGCACAGCAGCCCCGGGAATTTACCAGGTCAACACCGCCCCCACCGCAAAGGTATCGGTGTCTTCGTTCTGGTCACTGGTTTCATGGCCGTCGATGGAAAACTGGTTGTACTCGGCAACCAGCTTGAGGTTGTCGTTGACGTCATGGAACAGCGCCACGCCTCGGGTCTCGTAATCCGCACCACTGCCCACCGCGCCGTTGCCATCGTCCTTGGTCTTGCCATAGGACAGCGCCACCCGGTTCTTGCCGACCTTGTAGGAACCCTGCAGCAGGTAGCCATCGCTGTCGACATTGCGCAAGGTCGGCTCCCCAGCGTTGTTGGTGAAGAACGGGTTGATGCCCTTGGCCTGGAACCCCGAGCCGGTCAGCGACAGCCCCCCCATCTTCGCCTGCACACCGTAGCCGACGCCTTTGGAGGTGACCGACTGCACCGCCGGGTCGGTGTTGTCGGAGGTCTGGTAGCTGCCATTGACCCAGCTGTAGATCTGCGCCCCACCCAGGTCGAACTGGTAGGTGATCTCGCTTTCGGTACGCGGGTTTTCCTGGTAGGCCTTGCCGGTCGGGCTGCTGTCGTTGGTGTCCACCGGGTCCATGATGCCCACCGCCACCCGCAGGCCGTCCATCACTGGCGTGCGGTAGGTGATCTGCGACGTGGGGAACGGGTACGGGTAGCCGCTACCGATGTTGCCGAACGATACCCCGCCGCCGTCCACCAGCCCCAGGGTGTCACTGACCTGGCCATAACCGGCCAGCAGTTCGTCGAGCAGGATATTGGAACGGGCGAACAGCCCGAAGTCCTTGCCGATCAGCACCTCACCCCACTCGGGGTTGGCCACGGTGCCGTAGAACTGGCGCACATCGATGGCGGTGTCGGTGCCGTTGGTTTCGCTGTCGTTGATGGTCACCCAGAACGAGGCACGCGCGCCGAGCTTCAGGTCATCCACTTGCTTGCCCATGTTGAAGCCCAGGTAGTTGGGCAGAAAGCCCATCTTCACCCGTGACTGGCGGCGATCGAACTGCTCGCCCTGCCGGTCGACATCGCTGTTGACGTAGAAGGCGTTGATATAGCCGTCGGTGGAAAACGTCGTCTGGTCCTTGTCGTACAGCATGATCTCGGCCCGGGCGAGGCTGCTCAGGCAAAGGGTCGAGAGGCTGACGGTAACAGCCGCCAGCAAGCGTGGGGACAGTTTCTTATTGTTGTACATGGCGCGCTCCGAAACGGGGACGGGATGTCGGAGGCGATTATCAGAAGCTGGCAAACAGCCAGGAACGCTGCCTTGGAGGGGGCTGCCAGGTGCTTTGGGCCAGCGCGCGGGGCGTGATGATTCCGGCCCAGGACCGGGTTACGCCCAGAGGCAAGACTTCTGGCGTAACCCGTAGTAGGCGTCGGGCCTACTACCGCCCTTCAGCTGAACACCCAGAGCACGCGGGTGGGCTTGTCGGTGAGGTTGGCGTAACGAAAGCTTGCGTGGGGTTGCAGCTGAAAACTGTCACTGGCGCGCAGCGTTACCGGCTCGCCGCCATCCAGCCATACGGTCAGTTCGCCTTCGAGCACGAAGCAGCCCTGCTCCGAGCTGTCGTCCAGGTACTCCTCGCCACTGCTGGCCCCAGGCTCCAGGTGGCTGTCGAGCATGGAGAACGCGCCCGTTATGGTGGGGGATGCCAGCACATCGGTGATGCCACCGGCCAGGTGAAGGGTACGACGCTCGTGAGGGCGGGTGACCCACTCGAGCTCGCGCGGCTGGTCCAGCTTGTAGAAATAGGCCGTGGAGACGCCGAGCTCTTCGCTGATAGCCGTGAGGTCGGCCACGGTTGGGCGGGATACGCCCCGTTCGACCTGGGACAGAAAGCCCACCGAACGGCCGATGCGCTGCGCCAGCTCGCCCAGTGTCAGGCCCTTGAACTTGCGCAGGTCGCGAATCAGTACGGCCAGGCCTTCGATCTCTTCGTGCACTTTCATGGTTGAATCGCGACTTTCGGATGGGAAAATTGATGCCCTGAAAAGTACATGATTCATTTCACAAAGCAAGATGCTTCATGGCGATCTTGGGGCTGCTTTGCAGCCCTTCGCGGGCACGCCCGCTCCCACAGGGATCGCGCTTCTCCTGAACCCGGCGCCAGACCTGTGGGAGCGGGCGTGCCCGCTAAGGGTCGCAAAGCGGCCCCAAACTACTCAACTGACTGGCACCAGTCCCTGGGCTCTTCCCTTACCGAACAGCCTCGTACGTCAAGTCCAGGCACTTGCGGGCCTTCTCCACCAGTTCGTCGATCTCCTCGATGCTGATAACCAGCGGCGGCGCGATGATCATGGTGTCGCCCACGGCACGCATGATCAGCCCGTTGTCGAAGCAATGCTGGCGACAGATCATGCCGACACCTTTGCCTTCATGACGCGCACGGGTGGCCTTGTCCTTCACCAGCTCGATCGCGCCGAGCATGCCCAGGCCGCGTACCTCGCCTACCAGCGGGTGGTCGGCCAGCTCGCGCAGGCGCTGTTGCAAGTACGGAGCGGTCTTGTCGTGCACCTGCTCGATGATCTTTTCATCACGCAGTATCCGCAGGTTCTCCAGGCCCACCGCAGCCGCCACCGGATGGCCGGAATAGGTGAAACCGTGGTTGAAGTCGCCGCCTTCGCTGATGACTTTGGCCACTTCATCTCGCACGATCACGCCGCCCATGGGGATATAGCCGGAGGTAAGGCCCTTGGCGATGGTCATCAGGTCGGGCTTGAGGTCGTAGTAGTCGCTACCGAACCACTCGCCTGTACGGCCGAAGCCGCAGATCACTTCGTCAGCGACGAAGAGGATGTCGTACCTGGCCAGGATCTCCTTCACCTTCGGCCAGTAGGTCTGCGGTGGAATGATCACCCCGCCAGCGCCCTGGATCGGTTCGGCGATGAAGGCGGCAACGTTGTCCACGCCAACTTCGAGGATCTTCTTCTCCAGCTGTTCGGCCGCCCACACGCCGAAGTCGGCCTCGGTCATGTCGCCGCCTTCGCCATACCAGTACGGCTGCGGGATATGCACGATATCCGGGATCAACCCGCCCTGCTGGTGCATGCCGCTCATGCCGCCCAGGCCCGCGCCGGCCACGGTGGAGCCGTGGTAACCGTTGATGCGGCCGATGATGACCTTCTTGCTCTTCTGGCCCTTGAGCGCCCAGTAATGGCGGACCATACGCAGCACGGTATCGTTGCCTTCGGAGCCGGAGCCGGTGAAGAACACATGGTCCATGCCTTGCGGGGCCACATCGGCGATCGCCTTGGCCAGTTCCAGCGCTGGCGGGTGCGCGGTCTGGAAAAACAGGTTGTAGTACGGCAACTGCTTCATCTGCTGGCTGGCGACGTCGGCCAGCTCATCGCGCCCATAGCCCACCGCCACGCACCACAGGCCCGCCATGCCATCGAGAATCTTGTGGCCTTCACTGTCCCAGAGGTACACACCCTTGGCCGAGGTGATGATGCGCGGGCCTTTCTCGGCCAGTTGCCGAACATCGCTGAACGGGGCCAGGTGGTGGTCGCGGCTCATGGCTTGCCAGGCGAGGGTCTGGGAATTCTGCTCACTCATTGACTTCACTCCATCAAGTTGCGCAGCCGTGCCACGCAGGTACTTTTTTGTAATTGGGAAAGATCGCTGTCAGGCGGACTTCAACAGCATCTGGCGCAATACCGAGCGATGCCGGCAGGCCTTGCCAAAGGACTGGAAGATGGTCAGGTAATGTGGGTTGTCCATGACCTGGTACTCGGGGTGCCATTGCACGGCCAGGGCAAAACCCTTGCTGTTCTCGACCGAAATCGCTTCCACCAGGCCATCGGGTGCCAGCGCCTCCACCCTCAGCCCGGGGGCCAGTACATCGATGCCCTGGCCGTGGATGGAATTGACCTCGATGACCGCCGGCAAGCCCATGCGGTCGAGCATGCCGCCGGGTTCTATATGCAGGGCGTGACGCGGGCCGTATTGTTTTTCGATGGGCTCACCCTTGCTTTCGCGGTGGTCCATGAACATGCCGGTCTCATGCACCTTCTGGTGCAGGGTGCCGCCCAGCGCCACGTTCATTTCCTGGAAGCCACGGCAGATGCCGAGCACCGGCACACCGGCGGCGATGGCCGCACGCATCAGCGGCAAGGTGGTGGCATCACGCAGCGGGTCGTGATGGGTGCCCGCTGCACTGGCCGGGCCGTTGTAGTGCAACGGTTCGATGTTGGACGGCGAACCGGTGAAGATCAGCCCATCCACCACGTCGAGAATATCGGCGCTGTCCATCAGGTCTGCGAGGCTGGGTATCACGATGGGCAGCCCGCACGCTGCCTTGGCCGCCGCGCGCGCGTACTTCTCGCTGATGGTCTGGGTTGCATGCAGCTCGATCATGCTGGTGCATGCGGTAATGCCGATAACGGGCACACGTGGCATATCTTCCTCCGGCAAATCCATATTGCGCGTTGTATTGAAACGGTAGAAAGGCAGGGCGCAGCGGCGCTGCCCCAACCCCGGCACCTACAGGAACCAGCGGTATTCGCGGGCATCGATGTGGCGCATGAAGTCCAGTTGCTCCTGGTATTTGTTTTCGCAGTAGACCATCACGAATTCACTGCCCAGGCCCTCGTTCACCTCCGGGTGGTGACGCATGGCCGCCAGGGCACTGAAGGCATCCTTGGGGAACTCGATGCCGCTCTGGCGGTTGTCGTTCAGCGGGGCAATGGGCTCGACGCCACGTTCCAGGCCATGCTCCATCCCGGTCAGGATGGCCGCCAGCACCAGGTACGGGTTGGCATCGGCACCGGCGAGGCGGTGTTCGATGCGCAGGTTGCGCGGGTCGGACTCGGGGATGCGAATACACGCATCGCGATCTTCGAAACCCCAGCTGGCCTTGCTCGCCGCGTTGACCATGGCGCCGTAACGGCGGTAGGCATTGTGGTTGGGGGCGAAGATCGGCATGCAATGCGGCAGCAGCTCCAGGCACCCTGCCACCGCATGGCGCAGCTTGCGCTGGTCATCGCCGGCCAGGATGTTGTTGCCGGCGTTGTCGTACAGGCTGACATGCACATGCATGCCGCTGCCCGGCGCGTCGAGGTACGGCTTGCTCATGAAGCTGGCTCGGTAGCCGTGCTTCATCGCGATACCGCGGGTACTGCGGCAGAACAGCGCCGACCAGTCCGCAGCGCTCATCGCATCGTCGCTGTGCGAGAAGTTGATCTCGAACTGGCCTGGGCCCAGCTCCGCGGTGATGACGTTCGCCGGAACGCCCTGCTCGTTGGCGCCATCGACCATCTCGTGCAGCACCGGTGCGAAACGCGACAGCCGCTCGATGTGCATGTTCGGCTGGTCGTCGTGGTCGTCGGTCGCCTTGTCGCGTGGGTACTGTGGCAGGCCGTTGTCGAGCTTGCGGTCGAACAGGTAGAACTCCAGCTCGAAGGCCACCACCGGGCGAATGCCGCGCCTGGCCAGGCGCTGGATCACCCGGGCCAGCACTTCACGGGGCTCGAACTCGATGGGCTTGGCAGTGCCGTCGGAGGTGATGAGCATCTGCGCGATCGGTTCCTTTTCCCAGCGCACCGGCTTGAGGGTACCCGGCACCAGGCGGCGGGCGGCATCCGGGTCGCCGTCGGCGAAGCAGTAGTCACCGATCGGGTAGAGGCCACCCTGGGTGCCCAGCAGCACGCAGTTCTGCGGCAACTTCAGCGGCGCGCCGGCTGCGACTTTTTCCAGCATGTCCATGGGGTAGCGCTTGCCGTAGAAGTGCCCGGGAATATCCAGCGCAATCAGGTCGACATAACGTATTTCTGGGTGCTGCGCTCGGAACGAGCGCACTTCAGTCAGCAGATCCGGAAAGACGACACTCATCTTCTTGTCCTTGTGAGGTGAACGAATTCAGTTGAAGACCCAGAGCACGCGGGTGGTTTTTTCCGTCAGGTTGGCGTAACGGAACTGCGCGTGGGGGTGCAGCTGGAAGCAGTCGTTGGCCTGCAGGGTCACGGCGTCGCCGTGGTCCAGCCAGACCGTGAGTTCGCCTTCGAGCACGAAACAGCCCTGCTCGGAACGGTCAGTCAGGTACAGCTCGCCACTGCTGGCGCCTGGCTCGAGATGGCTGTCGAGCATGGAGAACGCGCCGCCGATGGTGGGCGAAGCCAGCACATCGGTGATGCCCGACTCGAGGTACAGCGTGCGCCGCTCGTGGGGGCGCGTGACCCAGCTGACGCTGCGCGGCTTGCTCAGGTTGTAGAAGTACGCGGTGGATACGCCGAGCGCTTCACTGATGGCGGTGAGGTCGGCCACGGTAGGGCGCGAAACACCGCGCTCGACCTGGGACAGGAAGCCGACCGAGCGGTTAATGCGCTCGGCCAGTTCGCCCAGGGTCAGGTTCTTGAATTTGCGCAGGTCGTGAATAAGGATCGCGAGGGCTTCAACCTCTTCGTGCATCTTCATCGTTTGAGACTGCCGTGAAATTTTTAGAGTTATTTTTCATGAAAAATTACATGAAAAATTTCACGAGTCAAGCCGAAGCTGAAAATGGGAAGCCGCGAATGGAGGTGGGGGGCAACAAGTAGCGAAGAGGCGTAACCAGAAAAGTACCTTGAAGCCCTCAGGAAGCGAGGGCCTGCGAACGCTGCCGTACCGGCATTTCATAGCGGTGCGGTTGCTGCCAGGCCAGCTGTGCCTGGACATCGATTGCCGCATCCATCACTTTCTGCGCCCAGTTCTCATCCTTGGGGCACACCACCACCACGCGAAACCCGTGGTCGACGCCTTCCAGCCGCACGCCCTCGGAATCATCGACATGCAGGTCGATATCGAAGGCCGACGGCAACTTCGAGGGCGCATTCTCAAGCCCGTTCACGGCCAGGATATGCTGGTGCCGGTCACTGTTGACCACGCCATCGACGCGGATACCGTAGAGCATCAACCAACGGCGGATGTAGGACGGCGTGCGCCCCGACGAGGTGTAGATCCAGATGCTGCAACCCTGGCGGCGCAGGTCGCGGATCAGCGAGCGCGTGCCACTGCGCAGGGGTTCACCCAACCAGCGGTGGACGAACGCCGGCAGCTTGCTGTGCTCGGCGGCGGCGTGGTCGGCCTGGCAGGCGAGCGTGTCGTCGATATCGAACGAAATGCGTACCTGCGGGCGATTGAACGTGCGCTCGAGGGCTTGCCGCCCGCGCTGGAACAGAGAAGGGCTTTGCATCAGCGGCACCTCTCGCGCGCAGGCATGGATGTGCCGCCGAGGAAGAACTTGCCGGGCTCGGGCGCGTGCGCTTCAAGGAAAGCTGCATACTTTTTCTTGATCTTGGGTAGTTCGTACAAAGCCTTGACCCCATGCTTGGCGGAGTTGCGTATGACCGAGGACGGGTTGAAGTAACCCTCGGCGTTGTCCAGCGACAGCACGAATGGTGGTAGCCCCGCGCGCATCAGCAAGTAGCTGACAATGAGCGACCCTGTGCGGTTGTTGCCTTCGATGAACAGCTGCGGCTTGCTCAGAATTCGAACGTAGACACCCGCCGCACGCTTCCAGATCGAGTCGCTGCCATACGAGCAATACCAGTTGTAGAGGTCCTTGATGCCGCCCTCCACATTATTGAAAAAGTGCGCCTCGGTCGCCGCCAGGTGCGGGGCAAATTCCAGCCTGCGTGCCGGGTCGCTGCCGCACAGCACGGTGGCATTGATCTCCAGCATCAGGTTCAGCTGCTGCAGGTCGAAAAGGTCGACACCCCGGGCGACATAGTCGTCAATCAGGGCATAGCCTTCAACCACATTCAGCAGCACCTCGTCGGTGAATGGGTCCCGCGGTTCGGTGAAATGCTGGCTGAGCTCGGCAAAGCGGGCCTGCACCTCACACAGTGCGCGCTCTACCGCTGGCAGATCAAGACGACGCGTCGCTGGCATTGGAAATCCCTGGTAACACTTGGCGGAAGGTAATGCGGCCGGGTGTTGCAGCCTTCCTGGCTGCAACACCCGGCCACCTTGGCAGGTACGGCCTCAGCTGAACTTGCCGCTGATGTAGTCGGCGGTCAGCTGCTCACGCGGGTTCTGGAAAATCTGCGTGGTCGGGCCCATCTCGACCAGGTAACCGGTACGGGTGCCCTTGGAGATGTCGACCGAGAAGAACGCGGTGGTGTCGGCCACACGAATCGCCTGCTGCATGTTGTGGGTCACCAGGGCGATGGTGTAGTCCTTCTTCAACTCGACCATCAGCTCCTCCACCCGGCGGGTGGCAATCGGGTCGAGTGCCGAGCAGGGTTCGTCCAGCAGCAGCACTTCCGGCTCGGTGGCGATGGCGCGGGCGATGCACAGACGCTGTTGCTGGCCGCCGGACAGGGCCAGGCCGCTGACCTTGAGCTTGTCCTTCACCTCGTCCCACAGCGCGGCACCCTGCAGTGCGTGCTTGACTCGGTCGCCGATGTCGCCCTTGTAGCGGTTCAGGCGCAGGCCGAAGGCGACGTTGTCGAAGATGCTCATGGAGAACGGGTTGGGCTGCTGGAACACCATGCCGATGTAGCGGCGCACCACCACAGGGTCGACGCCCTTGCCGTAGACATCCTGGCCCAGGAAGTGCACATGGCCTTCGAAGCGGAAGCCCTTCACCAGGTCGTTCATGCGGTTGAGGCTGCGCAGCACGGTACTCTTGCCGCAGCCGGAAGGCCCGATGAAACCGGTGATCTCGTTCTTGCGGATCGGCACATGGCTGTCGCGAACGGCCATGAAATTGCCGTAGAAGATCTTGTCCAGCTTGCAGTCCATGACGATGGGGGCTTCGCTGACCACGGGAGCGGCTTTTGGCGCAGTGGATACGTTCAAGGTCGGATGCTCCCTTTCTCAATACTTGGGCTTGCCGAATACTCGGCTCAGAATGTTGATTACCAGCACGATCATCACCAGTACCAGCGAGGCCGCCCAGGCGAGCTCGAGCTGGTTGTCGAATGGCATGCCGGAGAAGTTGTAGATCAGTACGGCCAGCGAGGCCGTCGGGTTCATGACTGCCAGGTCGCCGTCATGCAGGATCCAGTAGTTGCTGAACAGCGCGGTGAACAGCAGCGGCGCGGTCTCGCCGGCGGCACGGGCCACGGCCAGCATGACGCCGGTCAGGATGGCCGGCAGGCCGGTGGGCAGGACGATTTTCCAGATCACCTGGGCACGGGTGCAGCCCATGCCGTAGGCCGCATCCTTCATGATCTTGGGCACCATCTTCATCGACTCTTCAGCGGTCAGCACGACGATGGGCAGCATCAGTACCGCCAGGGCCACACCACCTGCTGGCGCGGAGTAGGTGCCGGTGGTCATCACCACCAGGGCATAGGCGAATACGCCAGCCAGGATCGACGGCAGGCCGGTGAGCATCTTGGCGGCGAAGCGCGCGGCGTTGGCCAGCTTGCTGTCCGGGCCGAGTTCGGCCAGGAACACCGCGGCCAGGATACCGACCGGTACGGCGATGGCGGCAGCAATGCCGACCATGACGAAAGTACCGGCCATGGCGTTGCCAAAGCCCCCGCCCATCTCGAAGCCGGTGGGCGGCAGCTCGGTGAACACCTCCAGGTTGAGGCGTGCGCCGCCGCGGGTGATCAGCATGTACAGCACGGAAATCAGCGGCACGCTGGCCACCAGTGCCGCGAACCATGCCAGCGTGGTCAACACCAGGCTGCGCAGGGAACGGCCTTCCAGCTTGCGCTGCAGGCTGGGCAACGCGTTTGCAGGGGTGGTGAGGTTGGTCATCATTTATTACCCCGCTGGGCGTAGAGCATGATCATCGAGCCGAGTACGTTCACCGCCAGGGTGATGAACATCAGTACCAGTGCCGCGTACATCAGCACCTCGATCTCGTTCGGGCCGGCCTCCGGGAAGTTCAGCGCCAGCAAGGCCGCCAGCGTGTTGGCCGGGGCGAACAAGGACAGGGAAATGTTGTTGGCGTTACCCACCAGCATGGCCAGCGCCATGGTTTCACCCAGCGCACGGCCCAGGCCGAGCACCAGCGAACCGAAGATGCCGGTGGCTGCCGATGGCACCATTACCTTGAGGATGGCCTCCCAGTGGGTGGCGCCCAGGCCGTAGGCGGCCTGCTTGGTCTTCATCGGCACGCTGGTCAGGGCGTCCTGCGAAACGGCGGCGATGGTCGGCAGAATCATGATCGCCAGTACCAGCGCGGCAGGCAGCAGCCCTGGGCCGCTCAGGGAAGTACCGAAAAAGGGAATCCAGCCCAGCTCGCTGTTCAGCCAGGTGGTCAGCGGGCGAATGGCCGGGATGACTACATAGATCCCCCACAGGCCGTAGACGACGCTGGGGATGGCAGCGAGCAGCTCGACGATGGTGCGGAACACCGCCGCCAGCCGGGCCGGGAGGAAGTCCTGGGTCAGGAAAATGGCCATGCTGACGCCGAAGAAACCGGCGATCAACAGGGCGATCAGGGCGCTGTAGAGCGTGCCCCAGATCGCTGGCAGAATACCGTACTTGCCTTGGTTGACGTCCCAGACACTGCCGAACAGCACGTCAAAGCCGTGCTTCTCGATGCCTGGCAGTGCCTTGCGGCCCACTTCGTAGACCAGCGCGAAGACCAGCGCCAGCACCAGCACCACACCGATGCGTGCAAGCGCACGGAAGGTGCGATCAACCAGGAAGTCTTTCGCAGACGGTGGCTGGCACGCGGAGTCGGGGTTAGCCGGGATGGCAAAAGGAGTGTTCATTGGCAAGTTCCGGGACAGAGGGCAAACACACCCGGCATGGCCACCAGACCACACCGGGAGCGCCTGGACGTGTTACTGGATGTTGGCGGACGCTTTGCGTACCTGATCGACAACCGACGCTGGCAGCGGGATGTAGCCCATCGAGTCGGCGATCTTCTGGCCTTCGGTCAGGCTGTATTCGACCATTTCGCGCATGGCCTTGGCCTTGGCCGGGTTACCGTTGTCCTTGCGGAAGATCATCCAGGTGTAGGAAGTGATCGGGTAGGACTTGGCACCGTCCGGGTCAGGCAGCCAGGCCACCAGGTTCTCCGGCATCTGCACCGCAGCCAGCGCCTCGGCACCGCTCTCGGCGTTCGGCACTACGTATTGGCCGGCCTTGTTCTGCAGCTGGGCGAAGTCGACCTTGGCCAGCTTGGCGAAGCCGTATTCGATGTAGCCGATGGCACCTGGGGTCTGGCGGACGGTGGCGGTTACGCCATCGTTCTTCGGCGACTTGATGAACTTGTCGCTGGCCGGCCAGTTGACGGTGTTGCCTTCACCCAGCGCTTGCTTGAAGTCAGCGTTGATGGCCGACAGGTGCTTGGTGAATACCGCAGTGGTGCCGCTGGAGTCGGCACGCACGACCACGGTGATCGGGGTAGCTGGCAGTTTCAGCTCAGGGTTGGCCGCGACGATCTGCGGGTCGTTCCACTGGGTGATCTTGCCGAGGAAGATGTTGGAGTACACATCGCGTGGCAGCTTCAGCCCTTTGGGGTTGCCTGGCAGGTTGTAAGCCAGGACGATTTCACCGGCGGTCATTGGCAGCAACTGGACGCCTTCGCCGACCTTGGCGATTTCTTCGGCTTTCATTGCCGAGTCGCTGGCGGCGAAGTCGACGGTCTTGTTCAGAAAGTCCTGAACACCCGCCCCGCTCCCCTTGGACTGGTAGTCAACGGTGACACCGTCGGTTTCCTTGCTGAAGGCCTTGAACCAGGTCAGGTAGATCGGTGCCGGGAAGCTGGCGCCGGAACCGGTCAGGCGGACGTTCTCTGCGGCAAAGGATGCCGAGGTGGCGCAAAGAGAAACGGCAACGGCGAGTGCAGCAGACTTCATCAGGCGTATCATCGAAAAGCGCTCCGTGTGATGGCCGGCACACTTTGCAGCAGCAATGTTACAGCTTTGTGACCAATGAATGGCAAGCCGCACGGTAGAGCCGTCTGGCGGCGCCATCACGGCAACATCAGTGAGCAGAGCCCTGGACGGGTTCCTGTCTCAACCCTAAGGCCTCGATGTGTCGGTTGAATGACTGTTTCGAGTGGGCGACAGGTTTCCTGGCACCGCTGGTCGATTACCGGGCACTCGGGCGTTGCCGCGGCATTCAACCGCTCATGCAAACCAGACGGGAGTGAATGCCATGCCACGCGGCGACAAGGACAAGTACACCGACAAGCAGAAGCGCAAGGCCGAACATATCGAGGAAAGCTACGAGCACAAAGGCGTGCCGAAAGACCAGGCCGAAGCACGCGCCTGGGCCACCGTCAACAAACAGTCCGGGGGTGGCGAGAAGAAAGGCGGCTCGGGCAAGGCCACCTCTTCCAGCGAGAAGAAAACTGCCCGCTCGGACTCGGCCAAACGGGCGGCGAAGTCACGCCAGGGTCATTCCCGCACATCGGGCAGTTCCCTGGAAACACAGAGCAAGCAGAGCCTGATGAAGGAAGCGCGCAGCAAAGACATCAAGGGGCGCTCCACCATGACCAAGGCGCAATTGGTGGAAGCGCTCAAACACGCATGACACAAGCCCCCGGCCCGGCGAATGCAACGCGGTGCATGGCACCGGCTACGCCGGTGTTCGCGGGTGAACCCGCTCCCACATAGACCCGTGCAGGCTTCAATATCCTTGGGTAAGGCCATGGCCTCTACAGGAATGGCGCCAACCCTGGGCCAGGCGCGATTCCTGTGGGAGCGGGCGAGCCCGCGAAGAATGCAACGCGGTGCATGGCACCGGCTACGCCGGTGTTCGCGGGCACGCCCGCTCCCACAGGGACCGCATCGCACTCATGGTCCGCGAAGCTTCAACTGCATCAACCAATCCCGGCGATATCCGCCGCATCGGCATCCCGGCAACTGTTGCGGGACGCGCATACGAACTCCGCCTCGGCGCGTGTCGGGTAGTTGAAGGTCAGGCGCAGCTTTTCTTGTGTGTCATAAAGGTCATAACCCTCCCCTAACGTCGCGGGAAAGCCAAGACTACGCGGGTAAATCTCTTTCTTGAGCGGCACAGCGGGAACCACAACAAAGCGCGTCTGCATGTTCATCCCCCTCCCGGCAGTCTCTTAGTATTAGTACCACTACGGGAAAGCATCAAGGTGACTCATACAAACAATCGCAACGCCGTGGTTACCCGCGAAAAGGCTGGGGCATCGCTACAGCGTAAACAACAGCTCCTGGCCAAGATACCTGGCGCTAACCTGATGCCCTGTTTCGTTCAGGTCGAATGGCTGGCACATGGCCCCTGTAGTCACCACATCGCCTGCCTTCAGGGTCTGGCCACGTTCGGCGGCATGTGCATAAAGGTGGGCCAGCGATGCCAACGGGTCGGTCGCCGCATCGCCAGACAAGCCCCGCGCCCGCAACTGGCCGTCTACGTATACCTCGGTGGTTTCGGCCAGGTCAGCCAGCGACGGCACATCGATGCCTGCTGCCAGGCTGTTGCCTATCACCAGCGCTTCAAACCCAACGTTGTCCGCCACGAAGCTTGGCCACCCGACAATCTTGCGATCGACGAAGCGCGAGCGCACCACTTCGAAGGTGACGCAGGTAGCGCGAATATCTTCGCTGGCCGGCACCCGCCCAACCTGGGGTGGAATATCGCGATCCAGCACGAAGGCGACCTCGCATTCGATGGTTACCGGCGTAACGGCCGGCAACCGAATGTGCACACCACCAGCATGACAGCGCCCCGCCTCCAACTGGCCAATCAAGGGCCGGGACAAATTGGCCGCCCGCATGGCCGCGGGGCTGCCGACACCCAGCTTCCACCCGGCACGCTGGCCTGCGGCGACCGCAAACAACTCGTCCTGGCTGTCATAGCCCTGTTTCAACGTCTCGGGTTTGAGGCTGGCGGGCAGTTCCGCCAGCAGCTCACCGCTAAGCCAGTGCTGCAGCAACAATGCCGCGGTACGCTGGGGAATGAAGAGCGAATTGTTCATCAAGACCTCGTGATTGATGGGCGATGGCGGGCAACAGATGCTAGAGCGTGGCATTGATAAGGATAAATATATTGTCATGATGCCTGGCATCACAAACCGTTATGACTCCCTTGTCTCCGACAAGCCAGCGCCCCGAGGTACTGCGCATGACTGATAGCCAACGCGGTCGATGTGGGAGCGGCCTTGTGTCGCGAAAGGGCCGCAGAGCGGCCCCGGCGATTTCGCAATGATGCGAAGATCCTGGGGGCGCTTCGCCCCCCTTTCGCGACACAAGGCCGCTCCCACAGGTGTTGCGTATCCTTGCGATTACTGACCGGTACTCACCGGCTGTTTCAGCAGCAATACGTAGGCCATCGCCGCCACCGCCGCGACCGCCGCACTGATCAGGAACGCCGAAGCAAACGACCCGGTCTGCTGAATGCTGAACCCCGTCACGATCGGTGCCACCGAACCCGCAAGGTAACCGCCGAAGTTCTGGATGGAGCCAAACGAGGCCACGCGCCGGCTATCCACGACGGTGTTGGCAATCATCCAGGCGGTGGAGCTGGCCATGTTCACGCTGAACAACGCGCAGCACAGCAGGGCCACGCTGAGCATGAAGCCGCTGCCGAACGATAGCGGCACGGTGAAGGCCGCCGCCGCGAACAGCGCGCTCACCACTACCCGCTTGCGGCTACCCAGCACGCTGGCGCCGTTCTTCACCAGGCGGTCGCACACACGACCCGCCACAATGGTGCCCAGGGCGCCGAAAACGTAGGCCAGTGACACCACCCAGGCAGTCTTGTACAAGCTCAGCCCGTGCTCACGCTCGAAGTAGCCCGGCAACCAGGTCAGGTGCAGCCACAGCATGTAGATCACCCCCATGAAGCCCAGCACAGCGCCCCAGGTGCTCTTGTGCCGGAACAACTCGGCCCATGCCGCCAGTTGGGCCTTCATGCTCGGCCTGGCCGTTGCCACCGTCTGCTTCTGCGCCTGGGCCGCCAGCAGGCGTTCACGCTCCTCGGCAGGCAACTCGGCCAGGTAACGTTCCTTGCTTTTATAGAAGGCGAACCAGCAAGCGGCGACCAGGATGCCGAACACCCCGGTGACTATGAACATGCCTCGCCAGCCCCAGTTGACCATCAGCAGCGTCAGCAACGGCGGCGCAATGCACGGCCCGATACAGGTCGATGACAGCACGATGCCGGTCGGCGTGCCGCGTTTCTCGGCTTCGAACCACTCCGCCAGCGCCTTGGCCGCCGACGGGAACATCGGCGCCTCGCCGATCCCCAGCACCACCCTCAGCCCGATGAACGCGGAAAAACTGTTGATCAGGCCGGAGGCCGTCTGCGCCACCGACCAGCCCAGCAGTGCAGCCCCCAGCGAAATCTTGCTGCCCAGGCGGTCGATGATCATGCCCAGCGGCAACTGGGAAAAGGCATATGCCAGGGAAAATGCCGACAACAGAATGCCCATCTGTGACGGCGTGATCATCATGTCCCGCTGGATCGAGGTGTTGGCGATCGACAGCGCGCTGCGGTCGACGTAGTTGATGATGCCAATCACCAGCAGCAGGCTGACGGTGATGACCTGGTACTTCCTGAACGGGTTCGAACTCGCGATCGCTTCAGGCTCGCGACCAAGCTCGGCTTGCGCATATTTGGTAGTCATGGGCGTTCACTTTTGTTGTTATTGGTTGAACAGCGGATCAGTGAGCTACATGGATGCTTCAAGCAGCCACTGGTAGTCCTCGGCAGACGCTTCACGCGGGTTGGTGCGGTGGCTGTGATCGGCCAGCGCACCCTGGATGATGCGCGGGAACAGCTCCTCGCTGACGCCCAGCTCGCGCAACCCGGTCGGCAGGCCCAGCGCACGAGTCATGTGGCGGATCGCGTCTTCGATCTGGCCTTCGTCGGCCAGCCCCATCGCCTGGGCGATGCGTTGCATCTTGTGCTCGTTCAGCACCGTCTCGGCCTTGCGGTTGAAGGTGATGACGGCGGGCAGGAAGATCGCGTTGAGGGTGCCGTGGTGCAGCCGTGGGTTGATGCCGCCCAGTGCGTGGCTGAGGCTGTGCACGCAGCCCAGGCCCTTCTGGAATGCCAGGGCGCCTTGCAGCGAGGCGCTCATCATGTTGACGCGGCTATCCAGGTTGCCGGGCTCGCGGGTGGCGGTTTCGATGAAGCGCCAGGCACGCCACAGCCCGTCCAGGGCAATGCCGTCGGCGGGCGGGTTGAATGCAGGCGCCATGAAGGTTTCCAGGCAGTGGGCAATGGCGTCCATGCCGGTGGCGGCGGTGAGTTGCGCCGGCAGGCCAAGGGTCAGCGCCGGGTCGCAGATGGCAGCCTTGGGCACCACGTGGGGCGAGATCACGCCCACCTTGCGCCCGTCATCGAGAATCAGGATGGCGCCCCGCCCTACCTCGCTGCCGGTGCCCGCCGTGGTCGGCACGGCGATTACCGGTGCGGTTGCCGCCGTAATGCGGGCCAAGCCGCCTTCGATCACCGCAAAGCTTTTCAATGGGCCGTCGTGCCTGGCACACACGGCCACACCTTTGGCCAGGTCGATCGCCGAGCCCCCGCCAATGGCAATGATCCCGTCACAGCCACACTCCTGGAACATGGCAACTGCTTCACGCACGGCGTTCTCGTTCGGGTTGGGCGGCGTGCTGTCATAGATCGGCAATTGCGCGCTGCTGTCACTGAAGGTGCTCAAGGCCACATCGACGATACCGGCAGCACGCACGCCACGGTCCGTCACGATCAAAGGCCTGGTTATACCAATGCGCTCGCACTCGGCAGGCAGGCGCGCAATGGCGCCGATATCGAACTGGATCTGGGTGATGTAGTTGATCAGGGACATAGGGCCTTCACAGCCTCCTGGCGCTATTGTTATGGGCGGTTCCGCCGCACTGGATGCGACACCGTGCAGCGCCAGTATAGGAATGCGCGCCTGGCCATGGTATTGAGAACAATCCATATCGGTATAACCCGGACGCATACCAGATGACCCCTTCACTCAACTCGATCATGTCCAGGCTCCACGCCCGCCACCTGCGCCTGCTCATCGAACTGGACGAGCACCGCTCGCTGCTCGGCGCGGCAAGCAGCGTCGGGCTTACCCAGCCCGGAGCGAGCAAGGCGTTGCAGGAAATCGAAACCACCTTCGGCACGGTGCTGTTCAACCGCACCAATCGCGGGCTGGAGCCCACGGCTGCCGGGCACTGCGCCATCCGCTACGCGCGCGTGGTGCAAACGGACATTTCAAACCTGCGGCATGACCTGGATGCCATCCTGCGCGGGGTCGGCGGCCGGCTGGCGGTGGGGGCAATCATGGGCGCGGTGCCATTGCTGATGAGGGCGGTGTCGCAGCTGGCGAGCATCCAGCCGCAGATGTCGTTCGAGATCATCGAAGACACCAGCCAGTCGCTGCTGGCACAGATCGAGAGCGGTCGCCTGGACGTCGCCTTGTGCCGCACCAGCGTGAGCAATAGCCCTCAACTGTTTGCCAGCAGGTTTGTCCAGGACGAGACGCTGGCGGTCATCGCCAATATCGACCACCCGCTCAAGCACGCGCAAAACCTGAACCTTGCAGACCTGGCCGAGAGCCGCTGGATCGTGTACCGGGCCAACATGCCGATGCGGGTACAGCTCGAGCGCGAATTCCACGATGCCGGGCTGCGCTTCCCGTTGCACCTGGTGGAAACCACCTCGATCCTGGCGACCTTGTCGCTGCTACAGAACCGCCCCGACTTCGTGGCACTGGTGTCGATCGACGTGGCCCGGCAATGCGCGATGAACCAACAGGTGCGCATTCTGCCCTTGACCATGGGCTCGGTCAGCGACCCGTACGAGCTGGTCACCCGCAAAGGCAGCCAGGCGACACCGGCCATGGACAAGCTCGCCGAACTGCTGCTGCCGGGAGCCGCCCGGACTGCTACCTAGGCAGCTCGCCGGCATTGAGGTGGTGCGCATAAGTGGTCAGCTCGGGCTCGGTCCTTCACTCCATTGACGCATATCAAGCCGCCGGCCCCGGTTCGCGCGACGATGGCTGTCAGCAAGGAACGAATCGAAAACCGCCATGCGCATTGTGCTCAAGGCCATCGCCATCGATCACCGTGCGCGGCTTTGGACAAGGAGCCCCACATGAGCCCGCTGAACCACATACTGGTAGCCACCGACCTGTCCACTTCTGCCCGCAACGCGGCAGAACGCGCTGCGTACCTGAGCCAGGAGCAACAGGCATCCCTGGACCTGCTGTACGTTGCCAACCCGGCCCCCTTCGAGCGCCTGAAACAGCTGGTGGCACCGGGTGACGACCTGCTGAAACGCGTGCTGGATACCGCAGGCGAAAAAATTCGCGCACTGGCTGCAATGCTGTTCCAGCGCCATGACATCGCCGCTGGCGTGCAGGTCGCGAACGGCTCGGTGAGCACGGAGATCACCCGTGTGGTGCAGGATAAACGCAGCGACCTGCTGGTGTGCGGGGCGAAGGGCCAGAGCGTGGCGCGGCGCCTGCTGCTGGGCTCCACTGTGCAGAAGATGCTGAACCGCATGCCCTGCCCTTTGCTGGTGGTCAAGCAGGCGCCACGCGATGCGTACCGGACCTTGCTGGTTGCAGTTGATTTTTCGCCTTCGTCACTGCGCTCCATCGAACTGGCAAAAGCCATTGCCCCACAGGCCGAGATCATTCTGTTGCATGTGTACGAGGCGCCGTTCGAAGGCAGCATGCGCTTCGCCCACATCGACCATGACACGCTTGCACACTACCGCAATGTCATCCGCAAAGATGCGGTGAAGCAACTCGCGGCCTTGAGCGAAACCGCCGGAGTGGCAGATGCTCGGCAGATCGTGGTGCATGGCGACCCTGGCTGGCGGATTGCCGAGCAGGAACAAGAGCTGGAATGCGACCTGATCGTGGTTGGCAAGCAAGGGGAAAGCACGCTTGAAGAGCTGCTGATAGGCAGTGTAACCAAGCATGTGCTGAACGAATCCCAGTGCGATGTGCTGGTGTCGCCATAGAATGCAAGTGATGTGGAGGACGCACGTGTCCTCCACCGAAGCCTGTGCCATCTACCGCAGCGCCTGCTTCGCGGGCTCGCCCGCTCCCACATGGATCACGCTGGCCTTCAGGTTGTGGGCACGACCGTAGCGCCCTCAGTTTTTTCTGGTTTCAAGCACCACAGCATTCTCCCCTCCGACAGCGGGCGCTCTGCGCAGGGCGTTTCATCGATTGCGCTGATGATTACTATCGAGCGACCCGCATGTTGGCCTGGCAAAAGCGCCCCCTATAATCGCCAGCAAATTTCCCCCGCTCCTTGCGCCTGCTTCAGGCGACATCCCTCTCTTGGAATCCAATACCATGCCAAGTGCCAGCCAGGCCCCTAGCGGCCTCCCCGAACATGATCAACAAAGCGTCAGCCAGCAGTGGCTGGCAATCCTTTCGGTCGCCGTCGGCGCCTTCGCCCTGGTGACCAGCGAATTCCTGCCGGTGGGTGTACTCAACGATGTCGCCAGCGACCTCGGCATCAGTGCAGGCCACGCCGGCCTGATGGTTACCCTGCCCGGCATCATGGCCGCCCTCGCCGCCCCGCTACTGTCGGTGGGCATTGGCGCCCTGGACCGTCGCTACCTGCTGATCGGCCTGACGCTGATCATGATCATCGCCAACGCGGTGGTGGCCTACGCCAGTGACTTCAACCTGCTGCTGTTCGGCCGCGTGCTGCTGGGCGTGAGTATCGGCGGCTTCTGGGCGACGGCCATTGCCCTCAGCGGTCGCCTGGCGCCCAAGGGCGTGGGCGTAGCCCAGGCCACCTCGATCATCATGGTCGGTGTAACCCTGGCCACCGTGCTGGGCGTGCCGGTAGGCACCTGGTTGAGCGGCCTGATGGGCTGGCGCATGACCTTTCTGGTAACCGCGCTACTGGGCGTACCGGTGCTGCTGGCGCAGATCCTGTTGCTCCCGCGGCTCAACCCGGACAAGGCCATCCGCATCAGCGACCTGCCGGCCCTGTTCATCAACCCACAGGCGCGGGTTGGCCTGATTGCCGTGTTGCTGATCGGCCTGGCGCACTTTGCCGCGTACACCTATGTCGCGCCCTTCTTCAAACAAAGCTCCGGCTTCGATGGGCCGACCATTGGCTCGTTGCTGCTGCTTTATGGCGTGGCTGGGGTATTCGGCAATATCTTCGCCGGTTTCGCCGCCAACCGCAGCGTACGTCACACCCTGCTGCTGGTAGCGTTGATGATCGGCACCAGCACTGCCCTGTTCCCTCACTTCGCCACCGGCATGACCGGTGCAGCGATGCTGATCGGGTTGTGGGGCTTCGCCTTCGGCGCGTTCCCGGCCTGCGCCAGTATCTGGATGTTCGTCGTCGCGCCCAAGGATGTCGAACGCGGCATGCCGCTGTTCGTCGCCATGTTCCAGGTGATCATTGCGCTGGGCTCGTTCTTCGGCGGTCGGATCGTCGACCAGCTGGGCAGCTCGGTGCTGCTGAGCCTGGCCACGGCCCTGGTGGGCTGCGGTTTCGCTACGGTGCTGGTGCTGGGGCGTAACGTCAGCAACAGCCTGGCGGCGCAACCTGGCTGAGCAGCCATCGCCGGCCTCCTACAGGGACCGCGTAACTCTTGAAGTCTGCGCTGTACCTGTGGGAGCTGGCTTGCCGGCGATGGGCCGCAAAGCGGCCCCGAATTGCCTGACTGACAGGCAGTGGGGCGCTGGCTGATTTTTTTTACGCTCTTTTTACGGCTGAGCCGACAGACACAAGGAATACTGGGCGCGCGATGCTCAGGGATGGCATGCATTTCTACCCGCCAGTCCAGAGAAGCCCTTCGTGAGCCAGTCCACCGCCATCGCAAATCAATCCGTTCCCGGCAAGTCCAACCCCATCGGCATGCTCGTCGCCGCTGTCGGCGTGGTGTATGGCGACATCGGCACCAGCCCGCTGTACACCCTCAAGGAAGTGTTCGCCGGGCACTACGGCGTGCAGGCCAACACCGCCGGCGTACTGGGTGTGCTGTCACTGGTGTTCTGGTCGTTGCTCTGGGTGGTGTCGCTCAAGTACGTACTGTTCATCCTGCGTGCCGACAACCAGGGCGAAGGTGGCATCATGGCCCTGACCGCCTTGGCGCACCGGGCGGCGGCGCCCTACCAGCGCCTGGGCAGGATACTGGTACTGCTCGGCCTGTTCGGCGCCGCGCTGTTCTACGGCGACAGCATGATCACCCCGGCGATCTCCGTGCTATCGGCCGTCGAGGGCCTGCAACTGGCCTTCGACGGTATCGAACATTGGGTCGTGCCGCTGTCGGTGGTGGTGCTGGTGGCGCTGTTCCTGATCCAGAAGCACGGCACCGCGCGCATCGGCATCCTCTTCGGGCCGATCATGGTGCTGTGGTTCGTCGTACTGGGTGCACTGGGCTTGCACGGCATCGTCCAGCGCCCGGAGGTGCTGCAGGCACTCAACCCGCTCTGGGCGATGAAGTTCTTCGTGCTGCACCCGGGCATGGGGGTGGCGATTCTGGGCGCGGTGGTGCTGGCGCTGACCGGCGCCGAAGCCCTCTACGCCGACATGGGGCACTTCGGCCGCAAACCCATTGCCCGGGCCTGGTTCCTGCTGGTGCTGCCTGGCCTGGTGCTGAACTACTTCGGCCAGGGCGCGCTGATCCTCGGCGACCCGCAGGCAGTGCGCAACCCGTTTTATCTGCTGGCGCCCGAATGGGCCCTGCTGCCCATGGTCGGGCTTGCCACGCTGGCCACCATCATCGCCTCCCAGGCCGTGATCTCCGGTGCGTTCTCGTTGACGCGCCAGGCCATTCAGCTGGGTTACGTACCGCGCATGTTCATCCAGCACACCTCCAGCGAGGAACAGGGGCAGATCTACATCGGCATGGTGAACTGGGCACTGATGGTTGGCGTGGTGCTGCTGGTGGTCGGCTTCGAGTCGTCCGGGGCGCTCGCGGCAGCCTACGGCGTAGCCGTGACCGGGACCATGCTGATCACCACGCTGCTGGCCTCGGCAGTGGTGCTGTTGCTGTGGAAGGCACCACGCTGGCTGGCGGTGCCGATGCTGCTGGCGTTCCTGCTGGTCGACAGCCTGTATTTCGCCGCCAATGCGCCGAAGATCCTCCAGGGCGGTGCATTTCCGGTGATTGCCGGCCTTGCACTGTTCACCCTGATGACTACCTGGAAGCGCGGGCGACGGATGATCGTCGAGCGGCTGGACGAAAGCTCGCTGCCGCTGGACCTGTTCATTACCAGCCTCAAGGCCCAGCCGCCTCACCGCGTGGGCGGTACTGCCGTATTCCTGTCCGCCAGGCCCGAGGCGGTGCCTCACGCCTTGCTGCACAACCTGCTGCATAACCAGGTACTGCATGAACAGGTGGTGCTGTTGACCGTCGTGTTCGAGGACGAGCCACGGGTCAGCGCTGGCAAGCGCTTTGAGGTCGAGACGTTTGGTGATGGCTTCTTCCGCGTGAGCCTGCATTTCGGCTTCATGGAGGAACCCGATGTGCCGTTGGCGCTAAGCCGCTGCCAACGTGCGGACCTTGAGTTCGGCCCCATGCGCACCACCTATTTCCTCAGCCGGGAGACGGTTATTGCAGGCAGGCAGATGGGCATGGCCCGCTGGCGGGAGCACCTGTTTGCCTTCCTGCTGAAGAATGCCAACAGCAACCTGAAGTACTTCAAGCTGCCGCTGAACCGGGTGATCGAGCTTGGCACTCAGGTCGAGATCTGAACAGTCATGGACCACGATCCTTCTGTCAGCACGACAGAACTTGCAAAGCCGCTGCATGTCTTATCAGCACCTGAGCTCTACCTGCGCCGTTGGAGGCGAAACAACATGAGAAAAACCCTGGTGGCCGTCTTTGCGTGTGCTCTGGCATTCGGCGCAACGGCATTGTTACCTGCCGATATCTCGCCGATGGGTTCCGCGTATGCCAAAGGGGGTGGCGGTGGCGGTGGCGGTGGCGGCCACGGTGGTGGTGGTGGCCACGGCGGCGGCAATGGCGGTGGACGTGGCGCCGGCATGGGTGGGCACAATGGTACTGGCAATGGTGCGGGTCTCGCGGGTGATCATGCCAGCAAGGCTACGCGCGATCATGGTGTGAGCGGCAATCATTATGGAAGCTCACGCAACCAGGACAACGGCCATGGGACCACCACCTCAGGCATTGCCCAGTCCAAGGATACTCGCGGCTTGACGAAATCTACCGCTATCTCGGGGACTACGCCCGGTGATCATAATGCCAAGGGGCTGAGCGGCGCGGTACAAAACTCCTCCAAGAATGATCGATGAGGTGAAGGCTGCCAGGTGCTGAAAGGGCCTGGCAGCCGCTTCGTCGAACGGCTGCGCACTGCGGAACTTAAAAGGCAACCTTATGTCGTATCCGCACTCAAATTTCCCCCTGCGCCTTTTGGAGGCGAACAAACATGAAAAAAACCCTGGTAGCCGTCTTTACCTGCGCCCTGGCGCTCGGCGCAACTGCATTGTTGCCTGCCGATGTCTCGCCGATTGGTTCCGCATATGCCAAAGGTAATGGCAATGGCGGCGGCAAAGGTGGGTTCAACGGTAATGGCGCCGGCTACGAGAGTGATCATGCAGGCAAGGCCACCCGCAACCATGGCGAGAGCGGCAATCACTATGGAAGCCTGCGCAATGATGACAACGGCCGTGGCACTACCCGTTCCGGCATTGCCCATTCCAAGGAACACAACAAGGCCGGGCGCTCCTCTTCGAAGCATGATCGATAACTGAAAGCGCACATGGCGTGCCCTCGAACCGGGCGGTGCGGTTGATGGCACCGGCTGCGCCGGTGTTCACGGGTAAACCCGCTCCCACAGGTACAGCACATTTCTTCAGCTGGTGGGATCCCTGTGGGAGCGGGCATGCCCGCGAAGCAGGCGACGCGGTGGATGGCACCGGCTACGCCGGTGTTCGCGGGCGCGCCCGCTCCCACAGGTACAGCACATTTCTTCAGCTGGTGAGGTCCCTGTGGGAGCGGGTTTACCCGCGAAGCAGGCGACGCGGTGGATGGCACCGGCTACGCCGGTGTTCGCGGGCGCGCCCGCTCCCACAGGTACAGCACATTTCTTCAGCTGGTGGGGTCCCTGTGGGAGCGGGTTTACCCGCGAAGCAGGCGACGCGGTGGAAGGCACCGGCTACGCCGGTGTTCGCGGGCGCGCCCACCGCCACAATCTGGTGCCCGCCAGACCTCAAACCCTGAACCGCCCTACCAACGCCGTCATCTCCCCCACCAACCCTGACAACGCCTTGCTCGCCTCACTGGTCTGCTGCGCCCCCGCTGCCGAGGATGTCGACAACTCGCGAATGTTCAGCAGGTTGCGGTCCACCTCTCGCGCCACCTGGGCCTGCTCTTCGGCTGCGCTGGCAATCACCAGGTTACGCTCGTTGATCTCGCCGATCGCACTGTAGATACCCTCCAGCACCTGCCCTGAAGCCAGGGTCACGTCCAGCGTCGACTGGGCGCGGCTGGTACTGGCCTGCATCGAGGCCACGGCCGCTTCGGTTCCCGCCTGCACGCGCCCGATCATCTGCTCGATTTCCTGGGTCGACTGTTGCGTGCGGTACGCCAGCGTACGCACCTCATCCGCCACCACCGCAAAGCCGCGCCCGGCCTCGCCCGCACGGGCGGCCTCGATGGCGGCATTGAGCGCCAGCAGGTTGGTTTGCTCGGACACCGAGCGAATCACCTCCAGCACCTTGCCGATGTCCCGTACCTGCCCGACCAGTTGCTGCAGATGCGCGCTGCTGGCCTGGATCTCCCGAGTCATGGCCTCGGTGCCGTCGATGTTGTCGCTGACTTGCCGGCGGCTTTGCGCTGCCAGCTGGTTGGATTCGCTGGTGGTCTGCGAGGTAGTGATGGCATTGCGCGCAACCTCCTCCACGGCCGTGGTCATTTCGGTGACGGCGGTGGCGGCCTGCTCCAGCTCCTGGCCCTGCTGGCGCAGGTTGTTGGCACTTTCCTCGGTGACGGTATTCAGCGCCGTGGCGGCTGCGTCCAGTTGCCTGGCACAGCTGCTGATCTGCCCCAGGGTGTCGCGCTGGCTCTGCTGCATGCGTTCAAGTTCATGGAACAGCTGGCCGATCTCGTTACCGCCCTGCCCCTGCACCGGCACGCTCAGGTCGCCACCGGCAATGCGCTGGAAGTGCCGACCAGCTTCGCGTAGCGGGTGCAGCACGCGCTGGGCAACAAAGGCCCAGCACAGCGCCGCCAACAACAGCGTCACGCCCAGCAGCCCCAGGCTCAGCAATTGCGCGCGCGCCAGGCGCCGGTCGGATTCCAGCATGATCTGCTGACCGCGCTCACTCAATGCGCCGACCAGTTGCTGGCGCAGCGCCTGCAGCCGGCCCATGGCGTTGCCGGCGTCGGTGTTGACCTTGAAATACTGCTCGAGCGAACGTTGACGGGTTGCCTCACGCTGCCCGGCGACCGCCTTGGCATACTCGCCATAGGTGGCCTGCAGCGCGGTTGCCAGTGCGTGCAGCGCAGGCTCGCGGGCGTTTTCGACAAACTCGTCCACCAGCTTCTGGCTCTTGTCGTTCAGCTCGACCGACAGCGCCATGCGCTTGCTGGCGCTTTCCTCATGGCCACCCAGCTGCTCGATGAAGCCCGAGGACACATTGGCACTGGCGCGAATCGCCATCAGCAACGCATTGTTCAACCGGTCCGACTGGTGCGCAGTCTGGTCCAGTTCGGTGATCTGCTGGTCACTGCCCACCGCCGCCCGCCATGCACTGACGGTGGAAAACAGCAGGGTCACGCTGAACAGCGACAGCACCCAGAACATTCCGGTGCGGATCTTCAGGTTGGCAAGCATGCGGGCAGTACTCCTTGTTGGCACCACTTCTGGTCGATGATTCGACGGTGGGTGTGCTGCTATCGGAGGTACTGCCCCAGGCTTGAGGCGCCGGAGTGCGGTTATGGGCGGTAACCGAACAGATGTTGTCGAGACAAAGACCGGGCAACAGGCAACAAATCGCCCAGGCGGGAACTTCAGCGCTCCAATTCGGTCGATAGCATCCCCTCGCCCTCCAACCGGGCCTGCCCAAGCCCTGCCGAGTCTACCGCCGATGTCCAGTACACCTGTTCTGTCAGCCCTGCTCCTGTTGTTCAGCGCAATCACGGCACAGGGCGCACTGGCCGGCGAACGCTACGCGCCCGCACGCAGCAACAATGCCTCGACGGTGCTGATCGAAACCGCCTCGCAACAGTATGCCGACGGCCAACTGGACCAGGCGGCGGCCACCCTGGAGCGTGCGCTGCACATTCAGCCGAACAACCCGGCAACGCTGCACTACCTTGGCGTTTTGCGCCTTCAGCAAGGGCAGTATGAACAGGCCGAAACCCTGGCGCTTCGCTCCAACCTGCGTGTTGGCAACAATCACGCACTGCGCAGCCGCAACCTGCAGCTGATAGAAGCCGCGCACAAAGCCCAGGGCTCGGGCATGCTGCCGACGGCTGCACACTGACGGCGATCAGACGCTGCGCGTCAGGCCACCATCGACCGCTTTGCACCCACGCGCATTACCCGGTAAAGTCGGCGCCAGGGCGCTGGCTGCGCCTGCGGTCCGCGCCAAGGGGTTTCCCGAGCCATGCGTCATCACATTCCCATACCAGCTCCCGGCTTGTCGGCGGACCGAGCCCCAAAGGAGTTGGCATGCCCGCCATCAATGCATCCCGCCACCACGGCCTGCTCGACCTGCCCGCCTTGCGCAAACGCGCCAAACGCTTGCTCACCGCCCTGAAAAACCACGAGGCCGGCGACACTCGCGAGCAGCTACGCGCGCTCGGCCTGCCTGGCCCTGACTACCGGCTTGCCGATACCCAATGGCTGGTGGCCCGCGAGGCCGGCTTTGCCAGCTGGCCCAAGCTCAAGGCCCATGCCGATGCTGTCGCTTTCGCGGCACGCCACCCTGGCTTCACCGCCGATGACGAGGCAGCCGTGCAGCATTGGCGCTGCGGCAACGACATCGCCCACAGCTTGCGCACGGCCGGTTTTGCCGGTGCCTTCCAGATGTTCGAGGACCCCATGGTCATGGGGCCCGTCTGCGCACTGCCCGAGGAGCAGTATTGGCAGGCTCGGGCCGCTTACATACAGCAGGCGTTCAACCTGAGCATTCAGGACGTTGAGCAACGACAAGCGGCACAGCGCACCGCCCTGGCCGGGTTGAACAGCGACAGCAAGATCGTGCTGTGGTGCGAGGGTGACGCTTACGACCAGCTGTTCCTGATCCGCGTACTCGCCAGCCTGCCCAGCCTGCCGCGCCGCCTGGAGCTGATCGAAATCACCCAGGTACCTGGCGTCGAGCGCTTCATCGGTATCGGCCAGCTGGCCCCGGACCTGCTCGCCTGGCTATGGCCACAACGTCGCGCGTTGGGTGAGGACGTGCTGGCTCTGGCCCGCCATGCATGGGCAGCCTATACCGCGCCTGCCCCAAGGGCCTGGGCTGTCCTGGCGGGCATCCAGCATGCGGCCTTGCCGTTGCTGAGCCGGGCCCTTGCGCGGCAACTTCAGGAACTACCGGGGGCGAACGACGGCTTGAGCCTCACCGAGCGCCTGTTGTTGCGCGTTCTGGCGTCACGCGGCGAACTGCCGGCCGGACGTGTGTTTGCCCAGTTGATGATGCAGGATGAACCGCTGCCTTACCTGGGCGACATGATGTTCCATGTTTTGCTGCAGCCCCTGATCCATGCACCGCACCCGCTGCTGCTGGAAGGCCCGGGCGAGTCTTGGGCGCAACGGCCGTTGCGGCTGACCGCACTTGCCGAGCAGGTGCTCGCGGGGCAGGCGCATTGGCTTGACCACAACCCTGCGCAGCGCTGGGTGGGTGGAGTGCTTATCAATGCCGCGGACAGGCCCTGGGTGGTCAGCGAACAAGGCGAAGTGTGGCAGCGCAAATAGCCCGCTCAAGCCTGATCAAGTAACGCGGTGGATGGCACCGGCGTTGCCGGTGTTCGCGGGCATGCCCGCTCCCACAGGAACCGAGGATATCCGAAAACAGCGCCATACCTGTGGAAGCGACTGCGCCCGCGAAGCAGGCGACGCGATCTATGGCACCGGCAAGTCAGCTCTCATGGAACTACCCATAACTCATTGCATCAACAGGGACCCCGTGGGAGATTCTATGGTTGTGGGCAATGCTTTTTGCCCCCTTTGCTCATGTATTCGCCTTGAGTCTTCATCAAGGCGAATGCAATTCTGGCCAGCTTTCGGG
>NZ_NEJX01000018.1:0-135614 GCF_002113245.1 Pseudomonas sp. B13(2017) | reverse complement strand
CGTGCAGGAAGGCAACACCACGACCATCACCGGCACCCTGAGCCACCCAGCGGGCCAGGCGTTCACTGTCACCCTGAGCAACGGCCAGACCCTGAGCTTCGCCAAGGACGCCACCACCGCGACCACCGCACCGTTCGTGGCGCAGAGCGATGACGTATTCCGTGATGGCGAAACCCAGACCATCAGCGTGACAAATGCAGGCAACCACAACTTCGAAAACCTGAACACCAGTGCCACCACGACCCTCACGGTCACCGACACCATCAACACCGTGACGGTCGTGCTGAGCGCTTCGCCCAACCCGGCAGCCAAGGGCCAGGAGGTGACCTACACGGTCAATCTGGAAGCGCCGGCTGGCATGAGCGCAAGCAACCATGGCGGCCTGACCATCAAGCTGGACAATGGCCTGACCATCATGGTGGCGGCGGGCGGCACCACCGGCACGGTGAAAGGTGCCATTCCCGACGGTGTCTTCGTGGGTGGTGGCAGCGTGTCCGTGGGCATCGACCAGATCACGCAGAATGGCACGGGTAGCAAGGTGTTCGAGAACCTGGTCCCGGGCGCCAGCGTTGCGGTGGGCATGACCAATGCCACGCCAACCATCACTTCGGGTGCCGCGCTGGTGTCCGAGGAGGGGCTGATCGGCGGGAACAAAGACACCGTCGGTTCACCAGCCGACCAAAGCGACAGCAAGTTGTACGCTGGCAAGCTGACGGTCAGCGATATCGATACGCCGTCGGCCAACCTCTCGGTCAGCCTGGCAGCACCATCGACAGCGCTGACGTCCTCTGGCCAGAGTGTGCAATGGGCGTTGTCCAATGGCGGCAAGACCCTGACCGGCACGGCCGGTGGCAAGGACGTGATCGAAATCAGGATCGACAACGCCGGCAACTACACCGTGGAGCTGAAGGGGCCGCTCGACCATCCGAACCAGGCGGCCGAGGATGTACTGTCCCTCAACGTTGGTGTCAGCGTTTCCGACGGCAGCACCTCATCGACCGGCACGCTGACGATCAGTGTCGAGGACGACAGCCCGACCTTCGCCACCAGTGACAATGCCGGCATGTGGAACACTGTCGGGTACACGGCGGTTGGCGACACGCACTTCCTGGCGGGCGGTGATGGCGTGGGCACGCTGAAGTTCGGCACCATCGTTGGCCTGCCTTCGGGCTGGAGCAGCAAGGCAACGGATGCAAGCGGCACCACGGTGGAAGTCTTCGACGGTACCACGAAGGTGTTCACGCTTGCCTTGGGAGCGGATGGGCACTACACCGTCACCCAGAACGCCGTGCGCGAAGGTAGCCGAGATACGTTCAACCTGGAAAGTTTGAAATCCGGGAATACCTCAACCCTGCCTGTAACGTTCAACAGTGGCATAACGGCCACCTTCGAAGCCTTGGCCAGTGCTACAGGGAAGCCGACGATCAACGTCGGCAATGGGCTGGGGGTGGGTAACAACCACTTCTCTGCCAACGAAAAGTTCTCCGTGGCGTTCACCGATGCCCTGCAGCACGCCGTCTCGATGAAAGAAGTCACGCTAGGCATTGCGCGGCTTCAGGTCAGCGGTGACGTCAATATCGTCGCCTCCTACAAGGACGCCAATGGTGTTGTGCATGAAGCAACGAAGACGTACACCATCACCTCTGGCTCCGAGGCCATAAAGATTCTGGCCAGTGACTTCGCGGGCCTTGCCGGGCACGCCTTCGACACGATTACCCTGGCGGCCCCGAGCAAGAGTACGCTTGACACCACCTTCACCAAACTGACCTATGTAGAGGAGAAGCCTGCCAGCGACCTGAACTTCACGGTCCATGTCATCGGCACCGACCACGATGGTGATTCGGCAAGCAGCTCGTTCGTGGTGACATCCCATGGTGACGCAGCCTCGTCGGCGTCGATGAGCGCGATGTCGCTGATGGCGAGCGACACATCGGACAGCGCCTCCACGTCCCTGCTTGGCAGCGAGGACCACATCGTGTTCGTGGGGGCAGGGGACAGCACCGTCACCGGCAGCAGCGGCATCGCCGAGTCCTTTGTGTGGACGGCAGGTGATACCGGCCATGACGTGGTCAGGAACTTCAATGCTGAAGAAGGCGACCGCCTGGACCTGAGTGCCCTGCTGCAGGGCGAATCGCTGTCGGCCATCGACAGCTACCTTAAGATCACCACGGTCGATGGCGAGTCGACCTTGCAGGTCAGCACCCAGGGCAAGTTCACTCCCGGCGGTGACACCAGCAGCGCTGACGTGTCGATCAAGCTTGAAGGTGTGAACTGGTCGAACACCACGGTCAGTTCGCTGGTCAGTGGTGGTGATCCAACCATCAAGATCGACCACTCCGGGCAATGAGCCACGCCCCGCGGCGGCCTGTTTCGATGAAGGGCGTGACGCTCAGGCTGTAGGCCGTCAGAGTGGGCTTGCCGATGGTGAGTCAGGTGTCTTCTGTGGTTATTGCTGAATCAACTTAAGTTTCTCGACTGCCTGTGCTGGCCCATTCGCGGGCACGCCCGCTCCCACAGGATCTTCACAGTACTCAAGACTTGCACAGTACCTGTGGGAGCGGGCGTGCCCGCGAAAGGGCCAGCACAGGCAACACACCTCTCATGGCTTGGCGCAAAGTCCGGGTCTCGCTAGACATCTCCCACAGGTTTTACTGCAGGGTCACCGGCTTCATGCCATCCGGCAGCTTTTGAATAGCTGCCTCCATCCGCGCGATCGGTGCCGCGAGTTCGTCCGCTTCCTTGTCCTTGCCCTCCCTTCTCAGGCGATCACGCTCAAGGCGCAGGTTAAGCAAATTCTTCTGCAGCTTCAGGGCCGAGGTATTGAACGGATCCATGCTTTTCTCACGCTGTAGGCATCCGTGCCGTTGTAGGAAAACTGGACCGTAGCAGCTCGAATTTGCTGGAGAAACTGATGTTTCATACAGGCAAATCTCACTGCTTCGATTCTTCCTACATTGCGAGGTAAAAGATCCTACAAGCCGCATTTCAAATCGTGTCTTTCAAATTCGCCTAAACACCGCGCGGTAGCTGGGCACAACCGGTTTTCGACAATGCAGGCCCTCGACGCGGCTCAAACCAGGGCCTGCCGCTCCTTTCGAAACCTTATGTAGCAATTGCCGCCCCGCAAGCTACAGGTGGTCCGCATCCACCACCGCCTGGGTGAACGCCTGCGGCGCTTCCTGCGGCAGGTTGTGGCCGATGCCGCCGCTGATCAGTCGGTACTCGTACTTGCCGGTAAAGCGCTGCGCATAGGCTTCGGCTGGCGGGTGCGGGGCGCCGTTGGCGTCGCCTTCCAGGGTGATGGTCGGTACGCCGATGCTGGGGAAGCTGGCCAGTTTGGCCTCGAGCGGGTCGTAGCGCGTTTCGCCTTGGGCCAGCCCCAGCCGCCAGCGGTAGTTGTGCACGGTGATCGCCACCTGGTCGGGGTTGTCCAGGGCCTTGGCGCTGCGCTCGAAGGTGGCGTCGTCGAAGGCCCACTTGGGCGAGGCGGTTTGCCAGATCAGCTTGGCGAAGGCATGGCGGTTCTTTTCATAGCCGGCCTGGCCGCGCGCGGTGGCGAAGTAGTACTGGTACCACCACTGCAACTCGGCACTGGGGGGCAGGGGGGCCTTGGCGGCTTCCTGGCTGCTGATCAGGTAGCCGCTGACCGATACCAGTGCCTTTACCCGCTCTGGCCACAGCGCCGAGACAATGTCGGCGGTGCGTGCGCCCCAGTCGAAGCCGGCGAGCACGGCACGCTGGATATGCAGCGCATCCATGAAGGCGATCACGTCGCTGGCCAGTGCCGAGGGCTGGGCATTGCGTGGGGTTACCGCAGACAGGAAGCGGGTCTGCCCGTAACCACGTACGTAGGGCACCAACACCCGGTAGCCTTTTGCCGCCAGGGCGGGTGCAACTTGCTCGAAGCTGTGAATGTCATACGGCCAGCCATGCAGCAGGATCACCACCGGGCCATCGGCCGGGCCTTGCTCTACGTAAGCCACATCGAGCACGCCAGCGTTGACGTGTTTCAGCGGGCCAAAGTCATCCGCCGCTGCGGCGGCTGGCTGGGGCTGCTGTGGTGCAGCCGTGGCCATGTTCGCCGCCAGCAGGCCAAGTGGCAGCAGGGCACAGGCGAGCAGCGTACGGCTGAAGCGGCGTGGCAGGGCGGTGGTCGAGTGGCGGGCAGACATTGGGCATCTCCTTGGCGAAGCCATCGGTGCGGGTTGATGGGTGCCAGTAAAGATGACGGCTGTATCGCGGATGTGTCCGCTCGGCCCGTAGGAAACGTTCTTGTGTATCAGGTCTCAATTTGTACACATGAAGATACAAACACCGGTTGGCAGCGGGTTTTGCCGCTTCTGCTACGATCGATAAGTTTTCCCGGCCAAGGAGAGGCCCATGCATTACGTTGTGATTGAACCTCACCGCAGTGAGTACCCGCGGCCCATCCGCTTCGCCAAGGGCACCTTGCTGAACATTGGCCCACGTTACGAGGGCGAGCCAGGTTGGCAGGACTGGTACCTGTGCACCTGCACCGGCCAGGAGCCCGGCTGGGTGCCGGCCCAATTGATCGAGCGGCTCAGCGTGTGCCAGGGCAGGGCGCTGGACCACTACTCGGCGCATGAACTGGATGCCGACCCAGGGCAGTTGGTGCAGATGGTGCGCCCGCTCAATGGCTGGGTCTGGTGCAGGCGCCATGGCAACGACGAGTACGGCTGGTTGCCTGCGCAGAAGCTTCAGCAACTGACTTGATATACGCGTTCGCTCCAAGTACGCAGCTCTTGTGGGAGCGGCCTTGCGTCGCGAAAGGGCCGCAAAGCGGCCCCGGCAATTTTGCGGGATGCATCGAAACCCTGGGCCCGCTGCGCGGCCCTTTCGCGACGCAAGGCCGCTCCCACAAAAGAACCGGTGCCTCACATCTGATCCGCTTTTTTTCCATAAACCTGAATCTGTAACGGTATCAGCCCAAGCCCGACAATATGCCCATTCCCGCATCACACTTGTAGAGGTTCCAATGGGCAAGCTCGCGCTATTCCTGGGTGGTTTTCTGCTGCTGACCATTCTGATCGGTATTCTTGGCACCATTCCGCCAAGCTGACGTTAACCACCTATATCCCTCGCGGCCTGCCTTTCCTTCGGGCGGGCCCATTCCTCTTTATTGTTGGCCGATTCACCCTACCGATTTGTACGATAAGTCGTTCTTTGCACTGGGAAAACTGTCCACAAAAAACGTGGGTAGGTCTGTGGATAAAGTGCTGCAAGCCAGGCCCGCGGCGGGCTCTGTTAAATTGAGCAGAATTTGAACAGCCGTTTCAGGGCGTTGTTTCAGTAGGCCAGGCCGGCGCGGCGCAAGGCTGCCAGCAGGTCGCGTACCCGCGCCGGCAGCTCGCCGGCGGGGTACACGGCATGCATCTGCGGGTCCTGGCCGTTGCTGGAGGTCAGGCGGTACTGCGGGCATACCCGCACCAGTCGCCCGGCCTTGACCTGCGCTTCGCCGACCCAGGCGGCCAGGCGGGCGATACCGGCGCCGGCCAGGGTGCTGTGGTACACCGCGTCACCTGAGTCCAGGCGCAGCCTGGGCCTGGGGCGCAGGCTGGTGATCTGGCCGTCGCGGCAGAAGTGCCAGGCCTTGAGGATGCGCGGGGCAGTGTGCAGGATCAGCGCGTGGCCTTCGAGGTCCTCGGGTTGTTGTGGCGTGCCGGCCAGGGCCAGGTATTCAGGGCTTGCATACAGGTGGCGCTGGTAATCCCACAGTGGGTAGCCGATCAGCTCGCTCGACTGCGGAAAGGCACCGCGCACCACGAAATCGAACTTGCCTTGCAGCGGGTCCAGGGCCCCGTCGCTGTACTGCACGTCCAGGGTTACCTGGGGGTGGCAGCGGGAAAACTCTGCAAGCACCTGGGGCAGTACATGTTCACCCAGTACCTGCGGCACGGCGAAGCGGATCCAGCCTTGTGCACTGCCGCTGAGCGCGGCCAGTTCGTCGGCGGCATCACGTTGCACATCCAGCAAGCGTTCGGCGTGTGGTAGCAGGCGCTCGCCGGCTTCGGTCAGGGTCACGGCATTGGCGTTGCGGTTGAGCAGTTTGCTCCCGGCGTTGTCTTCCAGGGTTTGTACCGCGCGGGTGACCGCGCTGGGTGAGCGCCCCAGGGCGCGTGCGGCGGCGACGAAGCTGCGCTTGTGCGCCACGCTGACGAACGCCTGGATTTCCCGCAGCATGTCCAATGCCATTGCCTGCTCCTCGTTGCAGTTTTTGCAATATGGCATTTCAACACAAGCGCGGCACTTTGATTAGCCTTGCAGGCGTCTTCACTGCCTGGAACCGCGTCATGATGGATATCGCTGTGCTTTCCGTGTTCGCCTTCGCCGCAGGGCTGATCGACGCCGCCGTGGGTGGCGGTGGGCTGATCCAGATCCCGGCCTTGTTCAACGTGCTGCCCACCGCGCAACCGGCGGCATTGCTCGGTAGCAACAAGCTGGCGTCGGTGTGTGGCACGGCCTTCGCTGCGCGTTCGTTCATCCGCAGGGTGACGCTGGACTGGGGGTTGATCGTGCCGGCTGCGCTCAGCGCCTTCGTCATGTCGTTCGCCGGTGCCGCCACGGTGTCGCTGGTGCCGCCCAGCGTGATGCGCCCGGCGGTACTGGTGCTGATCGTGCTGATGGCCATCTACACCTTCTGCAAGAAGGACTTCGGCACGCTGCACAAACCCACAAGGATCGGCCGCAAGGAGCAGTGCCTGGCGGTGCTGATCGGTGGCGCGATCGGCTTTTACGATGGCCTGTTCGGGCCGGGCACCGGCAGCTTCCTGATCTTCCTGTTCATCCGCTTCTTCGCTTTGGACTTCCTGCACGCCTCGGCGTCGGCCAAGGTGGTGAACATCGCCACCAACCTTGCGGCACTGGTGTTCTTCGTGCCATCGGGCAACGTGCTGTACGCCATTGCCTTGCCCATGGCGGCGTGCAATATCCTCGGCGCGCTGACCGGTACCTGGCTGGCGGTGCGCAAGGGCGCGGGCTTTGTACGCGGGCTGTTCCTGGTGCTGTTGTGCGTGCTGATCGCCAAGTTGACGTGGGACTTGCTGGCCGGCTAGCTCACATCACCTGGCGTTGCGGCTCGGCCTGCTCGACGCGGTTGCGGCCATGGGCCTTGGCTCGGTACAGCGCCTGGTCGGCGCGCGCCAGCAGTTCGTCGAGGGTGGGGGCCGGCATGTCGGCGGCACAACCGGCCAGGCCGATACTCACGGTAATTTGCAGGTGTTGGTCGGCCTGCACCACATGCAGGTCCTGCACGGCGCGGCGCAGGCGTTCGGCAGTGAACTTGGCCCGGTCTGGTGCCAGGCCTGGGAGGATCACGACAAATTCCTCGCCGCCCAGTCGGGCGAACAGTTCGCCATCGTGCAACTGGTCCTGCAGGGTGCCGGCGAACTGGCGCAGCACCTGGTCACCGACCGCATGGCCGTGGGCATCATTGATCGACTTGAAGTGGTCGATATCCAGCATCATCAAGGTCAGCGGCAGCGCCTGGGCGTGTTGCTGGCGGCTTTCCAGCAGCGCGTTGGCGCGGCGGGTGAAGGCGCTGCGGGTGAGCACGCCGGTGAGGTGGTCGATGGTGGCCTGATGCGCCAGGCGGGCCATCAGGCTGCGGTTGGCCTGGCTGACGCAGGCCACCACCAGCGGCCCGAGCACCAGCATGGCGATTCCCAGGCGCGCCGACATCAGCGTGGTTACCCCGGGCTCGCTTTGCGGCACGCTGAAATGCATGAGGTTTTGCGCCACCGCCACGATCAGCGTGCTGCCGGCGGTGAGTGTCAGCAGTGAGACCAGGAACGGTGAATAAGTCCAGGCGCACCACAGTAGCGCGGCAATCGGGAAGGCAATGGCCCCAGGGCCGCCGAAGGCAATGCTGGACGCCAGCGAGGCCAGCAGCATCAACAACGGCGCCAGGCGGATGGCCTGGGCGCCACCGCGCACCAGGGCTCGCGCCGAGGGCGCCGTCAGCAGCACTGGCAGCACCAGCACGCTGGTCGAGAACTGTTCACTGAACCAGGCCAGCCAAGTGGCGCGCAAGGACTGTTCGAACCACGGCGCGGCCATTGCCGCCGCCATGCTGGCCGCCACTATCGCCCCGGCGGCACAGGCGCCGAACACGCTGAGCACGCCGTGGGGGGTACGCATGCGCCGGTGCAGGCGCGGCAAGCGCGAGAGCAGCAGCCAGAGGGTGACCACCACGCCCAGGTTGCACAGGTTGAACCACAGGGCCGGTACCCAGGCGCTGCCACACAGCAGGTCGGCGCCGACCATGGCCAGCCAGACCAGGGCAAAGCCCGTCAGCGTGGCCTGGCGGGGGTAGCGCAGCAGCACGCCGGCCAATACCGCGTTGACCGGCCAGAACAGCGACAGGGATTCGATCGGGCGGGCCAGGATGCCGCCCAGCGTCAGGGCGAAGGTCAGGCCGAGTAGAACGACGTAGTGCAACAAGCGCGATTGGGCTGGAAAAACCATGGGCTCGACCGGCAAAGCGGAAACGAAATCCAGGACAACGGCTTGAAGCACCTGGGGCAATTGCGCATAAGTGTGTTTCGTCAGAGGACTTGATGTCAATCTGCCGCGATCGGTCGAGATAATGCCAAATTGCCTTCATTCAAGATGTGTCACCTCACAGCCCGAAGAACCACGGCACCATCAACACGGTTACCAGCATCACCAGTACGGTGAACGGCACGCCGACTTTGACGAAGTCGGCGAAGCGGTATTGTCCCGGGCCCAGTACCAGCGTGTTGACCGGCGATGACACCGGCGTCATGAACGCCGCCGAGGCGGCCAGCGCCACGGTCATGGCAAACGGGTAGGGCGACATGCCCAGCTGCGTGGCGGTGCTGACGGCCACGGGGGCCATCAGTACTGCAGTGGCCGTGTTGGAGATGAACAGGCCGATCACCGCCGTGACCGCGAACAGGCAGGCGAGGATGGCGCTGGGGCCGGCACCGCCCAGCACGCTGACCAGGCCGCCCACTGCCAGGTCGATGCCGCCGGTTTTCTGCAGTGCTTGGGCAAAGGGCAGCATGCCGACGATCAGCACCAGGCTTTGCCAGTGGATGGCCCGGTAGGCGCTGTTCATGTCGATGCAGCGGCCTGCGCCCATCAGCAGGCAGCCGATCAGCGCGGCAATCACATTGGGTACTACGCCGGTGACCATCAGCCCGACCATCACCGCCAGGCTCAGCAGCGCCTGTGGTGCGCGGGTGCGGGCGGGCGCGACCATGTCGATTTCCGCGGGCAGGCTCAGTACCAGGAAGTCCTTGGGCTTGCCTTGCAACTGGCGCACGGCTTTCCACGGGCCGACTACCAGCAAGGTGTCGCCCAGGCGCAGCTTTTCTTCCACCAGCTGTTCTTCGATCGCCACCTGCTCGCGGCGCAAGCCCACCACGTTGAGGTCGAAGCGAGTGCGGAAGGCCAGTTCGAGGATGCTCTTGCCGAGCAGTTTCGAGCCTGGTGGCAGCAATACTTCGGCCATGCCCAGCTCCTGGGACTGGTCGATGAAGTAGGCGGCCTTGAAGTGCAGCGGCTCCAGTTGCATGGTCTGGCACAGGCTGCGCAGGTCGTCGCGGTTGGCGAACAGGTCGAGCAGCAGCACATCGCCCTGGTGCAGCACGGTGCTGGAGTCGGCGGCGATCACCCGCGTGGTGAACTTGTGCTGGCGCTCGATACCGATCACGTTGGCGCCATGCCGGGTGCGCAGCTCCAGCTCGCCCAGGGTATGACCGATCAGCGGCGAGTGGGGGCGGATGCGCAGGCGCCGTTCGCGGCCGTTGAGCTTGTAGTCCAGCACCAGGTCCAGCAGGGTGCGGCGGCTTTCCACGCGGCCGTCCTTGCGCACTTCGCCATTCAGCCAGTGCCGGGTCAGCAGCATGTAGCCGATGCCCAGCACCAGTACCACCAGGCCGAACGGGGTGAAGCTGAAGAAGCTGAAGCCCGTTTCGCCATGGCGCACCAGTTCGCTGTGCACCACCACGTTGGGCGGTGTGGCCACCAGGCTGAGCATGCCGCTGATCAGGCCGGCGAAAGCCAGCGGCATCATCAGGCGGGCGGGTGATAGCTGCAGGCGTGCGGCGATGCTCAGCACCACCGGAATGAAAATGGCCACCACGCCGGTGGAACTCATCATCGAACCCAGCCCCGCCACGGCCACCATCAGCAACACCAGCAGGCGCGCCTCGCTGTTGCCGGCCCGCTCGCTCATCCATTCGCCGATACGGTAGGCAATGCCGGTGCGCACCAGGCCTTCACCGATCACGAACAGGGCGGCGATCAACACCACGTTGGGGTCACTGAAACCGGCCAGCGCCTGCTCCACGGTGAGGATGCCCGACAGCGGCAGGGCGAGGATCACCAGCAGCGCGACCACGTCCATGCGTGGGCGGTTGATGACGAACAGGGTGATGACGATGGCCAGCAGGCCGAGGACCCAGAGCAGCTCTTGGTTCATGGGGAGGGGGTGTTCCTTCACACGGGGGCACGATAGACAGTAGCAGCCAGTGTGCCGGATTGCGGTGAAGGGGGTATTGATGTGCTGCAACAAAAAGGGCCGCTAGGCGGCCCATCGCTGGTAAGCCAGGCTCCCACAATGACTGCGCATGGCTTGAGGTCAATGCGGTCGAGGTGGGAGCTGGCTTGCCGGCGATGGGCTGCGCAGCAGCCCCTCAGGTCACCGGATCAGTGACGGTGACGGCGGTGCTTGCCGTTGTTGTCGCCCAGGTGGTTGCCGATGGCACCACCGGCTGCGCCACCCAGGCCAGCGCCCACGGTGGAGCCGGTCTTGCCGCCTACCGCGCCACCCAGCAGCGAACCGCCGGCCGAACCCAGGCCACCGCCGATGGCGGCTTCGGTACGGTTGCCCTTGCGTGCACCTACCGCACTGCCGGCTGCGCCGCCGAGGCCGGCGCCGATGGCCGCCCCCGTTTTGCCGCCGATCTGTTGACCGACAACGTTACCCAGAACACCACCCAGGCCACCGCCAATGGCGGCGGTACCGTCACCGGCGAAAGCGCCCTGGCACAGCAGCAGGCCGAGGGCAAGGGAAGGCAGAGTCAGACGCATGATACGAACCTCAAAGGAATCATCAGGTTAAGGTGCCGCGCAACGGGCGGCTGGCCAGGGTTGAAAAAGACGCTTCAGCGGTAGTAGCGGTCACCACGGTATTGACGATTGTCATCATCGTCGTCGCGGTCATGCCGATGGTGGTGGCGATGGCCACGATCGCGATCACGGTCACGCCAGCCATCGTCGTCGTCATGGTAGCGATGGCTATGGCACCCTGCGATCAGCAGGACAACGGCAATCAGCGAAAGGCTTGCAAGACGGGTCATCACGATATAGGTCCTTGATCCGCAAAGGTTTACGGCACACCCTCTGAGACTGGAAAGGATCCATTTGGTTTCGCTGGCAGGCAAAAATTTGTCGTGCCAGCGATGAGCGGCGGGGAAAATGTGGAATCAGTGGGTTGGCTGAATTGCCAGCACCACACCGTTGGTGATCTGCACCAGCACGTAGCGCCCCCCCATGTTTACCCAGTGGCTCTCCTTTTCCGGCGCTGGCAGGCCCTTGGTTTTCCAGTCCTTGATTGCCTGGTCATCGCGTTTGTACTGGTCGGGTGCCTTGTCGCCGACCTTGAGCTCGCGGTTGTGGGTTTCTGGCGCGGTGATGCTTTCTTCGCCGGAGGGGGCTGCGGTGGCAGCGAGGGGCAGGCAGGGAAGGGCGGCGAACAGCAGGTAGTGCAATTTCATGACGTTCTCCTTGTGGCGGAATGCCTTATCTGCGACAGCCACCTGCGCGTGACAATTCACTCGCGATGCTTGCCAGTGCTAGAGTCGCCTTCTTTTTTACCCTGAGGATGGAACATGCGTGCGATTCTGCCGATGGCCGCGGCGCTGATGCTGGTCGGTTGTGCTTCTGCGACCATGGAAACGGCCCGCGGCGGCAAGCCGACCGCGCAGCTCGACTCGCACAAGGCGCCGGAACTGGTGGCCCAGTGCATCCAGTTCAGCTGGCAGGAAGAGAAGGTGTTCGGCGACGACGCCAGTGGTTATCTGGAACCACGCAAGCAGGGTGGGTTCACGGTGTATACCCGTGAAGCCGAGGCGTTCGTGGATGTATACCCGCAGGCGGGTGGGGCGCGGGTGGATTACTACGCGCAGAAGAACGACGGTGTGGCCCTGCAGCGCCGGGCGGCAGCGGCGACCTGCCTGTAACGGCTGGCGACTTGGCAGGGGCTCTGTGGGGTCGGGTGGGAGCGGGCGCGCCCGCGAACACCGGCGTAGCCGGTGCCAGCCACCGCGTTGTTTCTTCGCGGGCACGCCCGCTCCCACAGTGACCGCGCCAGCTTTACAATTTTTAGCAAGGCAGTCCTGTCGCCGGGAGATTGGTGGAGGCTAGCATGAGCCCCCACGAATCAAGGAAGACACCATGGACCGCTCACTGCAACTCAACCGCGCCAGCTGGGATGAACGTGCCCCGCTGCACGCTGCTTCCAACGACTACGAAGTCGAACGGCTCGTCCAGCATCCCGAACACCTTTCCGAAACCGTACGCTTCGACCTGCCGTTGCTTGGCAATATCGACGGACTCAACGCCGTCCACCTGCAGTGCCACATCGGTACCGATACCCTCTCGCTGGCGCGCCTTGGCGCCAAGGTCTGTGGCCTGGACTATTCCGCGGCTTCGCTGGCCGAGGCGCGGGCGCTGGCCCAGCGCTGTGCGGCACCCATCGCGTATGTCGAGTCCGATGTCTACAACGCCGACAAGGTGTTGCCGGCCGGCACGTTCGACCTGGTCTACACCGGCATCGGCGCGCTCTGCTGGCTGCCTCGCATCGAGCCGTGGGCGCGTACAGTCGCGGCCCTGCTGAAGCCGGGCGGGCGGTTGTTCCTGCGCGACGGGCACCCGATGCTGATGGCAGTCAACGAAGACCACCAGGACCGCCTGCAACTCGAATACCCGTATTTCGAGCACGAAGAACCGACGGTGTGGCACAACGACCAGACCTACGTCGAAACCGAGCAGCGCCTTTCCCACACCGAAACCCACGAGTGGAACCACGGCCTGGGCGAGGTGATCAGCGCCTTGCTGGCCCACGGCCTGCAGCTGACCGCCCTGGTCGAGCACCAGAGCATCCCCTGGGAGGCGCTGCCGGGGCAGATGGTCAAGGGCGACGACGGTGAATATCGCCTGCGCGAGCAGCCCGCACGCCTGCCCCTGAGCTACACCCTGGTTGCAGTAAAAGCCTGATCAGGACAGGTAACCACCGTCGACATTGAGTGCGGTACCGGTGGTGTAGCTGGAAGCATCGCTGGCCAGGTACAAGACGGCGCCGGCCATTTCCTTGGGGTCGGCCACGCGCTTGAGCGGGATCTGCTGCAGCGCGGCATTGAGGATGGCGTCGTTCTTCACCAGTGCCGAGGCGAACTTGGTGTCGGTCAGGCCTGGCAGCAGGGCGTTGCAGCGGATCCCGAACTGCGCGCACTCCTTGGCGAAGACCTTGGTCATGTTGATGACTGCCGCCTTGGTCACCGAATAGATGCCCTGGAACAGGCCGGGTGAAACCCCGTTGATCGACGCCACGTTGATGATGCTGCCGCCACCATGCTCGCGCATCAGCTTGCCGGCCTCGACCGACATGAAGAAGTAGCCACGGATGTTCACGTCCACGGTCTTCTGGAAAGCCCCTGGGTCGGTATCCAGTACGTTGCAGAACTGCGGGTTGGTAGCGGCGTTGTTGACCAGGATGTCCAGCCGCCCGAATTGTTCGCGGATGCCGGCGAACACTTGCTGGATCTGCTCCAGTTCACCGATGTGGCAGGCCACCGCCGTTGCCTTGCCACCGGCGGCGATGATGGCGTCAGCCACCTGCTGGCAACCGTCGAGCTTGCGGCTGGACACGATCACATGGGCACCTTGCTGGGCCAGCAGGTGGGCGATGGCCTCGCCGATGCCACGGCTGGCGCCGGAAACGAATGCAATCTTGCCGTCGAGGTCGAACAGGTGGGTCTTGGACATGCTGTTTTCCTTGTTATCCGTCGTCGAGGTCGGGGCTCAGAGGCTGGACTTGGCGATGACCTGCAAGGTCATCTGCTCCAGCAAGCGGTTCATGTGGATGAACTGGGCGAAGCGCTTGTCCTGGGTCTGGCCGTGGTAATAGCGGTAGTAGATCTGCTGGACGATGCCGGCCAGGCGGAACAGGCCATAGCAATAGTAGTAATCGAAGTTGTCCAGGCGGATGCCGGCGCGCTCGGCGTAGTAATCGACGAACTGGCGGCGGGTGAGCATGCCCGGTGCGTTGCTCGGCTGGCGACGCATCAGCTGCACCGGCGCCGGGTCGTCGGCCTCGATCCAGTAGGCCAGGCTGTTGCCCAGGTCCATCAGCGGGTCGCCGAGGGTGGCCATTTCCCAGTCCAGCACACCGATGATGCGCATGGGGTTGTCGGCATCGAGGATTACGTTGTCGAAACGGTAGTCGTTGTGCACGATGCCGGGCCGCGGGTGGTCGGCGGGCATTTTCTCGTGCAGCCACGCGGTCACCTGTTCCCAGCGCGGGGCGTCAGGGGTCAGGGCCTTTTCATAGCGGCTGGTCCAGCCCTCGATCTGGCGCTGCACATAGCCTTCCGGTTTGCCCAGGTCGGCCAGGCCGCAGGCGTTGTAGTCCACCTGGTGCAGTTCCACCAGGCGGTCGATGAAGCTTTTGCACAAGGCCTCGGTGCGGTTGGCGTCAAGGTCCAGCTCGGCCGGGATGTCCGAGCGCAGGATGATGCCCTTGACCCGTTCCATCACGTAGAACTCGCCGCCGATCAGGCTGCTGTCGGTGCAGTGCACATAGGCCTTGGGGCAGTAGGGGAAGCCGCTGTTGAGCTGGTTGAGGATGCGAAACTCGCGGCCCATGTCGTGGGCTGACTTGGCCTTCTGCCCGAACGGTGGACGGCGCAGCACGAAGTCGCGGCCCGGGTAGCTGACCAGGTAGGTAAGGTTGGAGGCGCCGCCAGGGAACTGGCTGATGCTCGGCAGGCCATCCAGGCCGGGGATGTTGGCTTTGAGGTAAGGGTCGATGACAGCCGCGTCGAGTTCTTCGCCGGGGCGTACCTGGGTGGACTGGTCGGTGAGCGTCATGCGTTTTCCTTATTCTCGATCGCAAGGACTATTGGCTAATCTAATGGTCCGCCGGGGATGGGACAAGCGTGCCAGATGCCATATAGGTGAGGGTGTTGCTGCCTGATCAACTGCCTTGATGAAGCGACTGCCGCTATCGCCGGCAAGCCAGCTCCCACAGGTACAGCGACAACCTCGAGAGCAACGCTGTACCTGTGGGAGCTGGCTTGCCGGCGATAGGGTCCGAACAGGCGGGCAAAAAAAAACCGAAGCCGGTCAGGCTTCGGTTTTTTGATCATCCGCTATTTCCAGCCCTCAGGACGGGAACAGCTCGCTGAGCTTCATCGACAGCATCATGTCGCCTTCAACGCGCAGCTTGCCGCCCATGAATGCCTGCATGCCGTCGGTTTCGCCGCTGACGATACCCTTCAGGGTTTCGCTGTCCATTACCAGGGTGCAGTTGGCATCCGGGTTTTCGCCTTCCTGCAGATCGCAGGTGCCGTCCTTGACGATCAGCGCGTAGTGCTTGTCTTCGTCGGTGATGTTGAAGCCGAACACCAGGTCCAGGCCGGCGGCAGCGGATGGGTTGAACTTCTCTTGCATCTTTTTGACGGCATCAGCTACGGAGGTCATGGCGCATTCCTTATAGAGTGATTTACACGTCCCCGCAGGGACACAACAAGCCGGGCTCATCGATAGGTGACAAGCTCCGGCGCCCTCAACAGCTGCACATGGGCCTGGCTGTTGAAGGAAGCCAGTGCCACGTCGCGGCCGCGGAACTTCAGCTGGCTGAGCGACGTGTTGATTATCTGCCAGTTCAGCGCGAACGCCTGGCCGGGGGTAATACGGGTAACCAGGTGGAGCAGGGCGGCAATGGTGCCGCCCGAGGTGAAGATAGCGATATTGTCGCCGCTACCGGCGGCATCCAGTACGCGCTGGAGGCCGCCTTGCACGCGGGTGGTGAACGCCTGCCAGGTCTCCAGGCCATTGTCGGCATGTTCGCCATCGTGCCAGCGCTGCACCATCAGTGCGAACAGGCGCTGGAACTCGCTGCGGTGCTGCGCGCCATTGCGCAGGATGTGCAGGGCGTTGGGCTCCTGCGGCAGCAGCCCGGGCAACAAGGCGCGGATCACACCATCGGCATCGAACTCATTGAATGCTGCATCGGTCTCAACAGCCGGCACCGGGCAGCCATTGGCGTGCAATGCATCCAGGGCCAGGCGCGCGGTATCCTGCTGGCGGCGCAGGTCGCCTGCCACGCAGCGGTCCAGCCTTACACCGAGCTGGGCCAGGTGCTCACCCAGGGCCTGGCTCTGGCGCACGCCCACGGGCGAGAGGACATCGTAGTCATCGGCGCCGAAGGAGGCTTGGCCATGTCGGATCAGGTAGAGGTTGCCCACGAAAGGTTCCGGCCTGTTGGAGGTTGCTGCGAGGTTAGGATGCGGCACACGGGCTGTCAACGAAAAAACATACAAGCGTTTGAAAAGGTTGTTTGAAAGGTGTTGCCAGCGTTTGCCACGGCTGGCAGCACCTCAGGCGCAACGGTATGCTTGCTACAGTTACGCGCCGTAGTGGCGCAAGTCTTTAAGGAGTCAACGTGGAGTTTCTTGCTGAATACGCAAGCTTTCTCGCCAAAACCGCCACCCTGGTCATCGCCATCCTGATAGTGCTGTCGGCCATCGCCGGGCTGCGCGGCAAGGGGCGGCGCAAATCGGGTGGGCAATTGCAGGTCACTCGCCTGAACGAGTTCTACAAGGACCTGCGCGAGCGCCTGGAATCCGGCCTGCTCGACAAGGCCCAGCTCAAGGCCTTGCGCAAGCAGCAGGCCAAGGCGGAAAAGCGGCAGAAGAAGGGCAAGGCCGAGGAAAAGGGCCGGGTCTTCGTGCTGGATTTCGATGGCGACATCAAAGCTTCTGCCACCGAAAGCCTGCGCAACGAAATCACTGCGCTGCTGACCCTCGCCACCCCGCGTGACGAAGTGGTGCTGCGCCTGGAAAGCGGTGGCGGCCTGGTGCACAGCTACGGCCTGGCCGCATCGCAGCTGGCGCGCATTCGCCAGGCCGGCATCCCGTTGACCGTGTGCATCGACAAGGTGGCCGCCAGCGGCGGCTACATGATGGCCTGCATCGGCGAGAAGATCGTCAGCGCACCGTTCGCCGTGCTGGGTTCCATCGGCGTGGTGGCGCAGCTGCCCAACGTCAACCGCCTGCTGAAGAAGCACGACATCGATTTCGAAGTGCTGACCGCCGGTGAATACAAGCGCACCCTGACCGTGTTCGGCGAGAACACCGAGAAGGGCCGGGAGAAGTTCCAGGAAGACCTGGACATCACCCACCAGCTGTTCAAGGACTTCGTTGCCCGCTATCGCCCGCAGCTGCACATCGACGAAGTGGCCACCGGCGAAGTCTGGCTGGGCGTCGCGGCACTCAACCGCAAGCTGGTAGACGAGCTGCAGACCAGCGACGAGTACCTCAGCGAACGCGCGCGCAACGCCAACCTGTTCCACCTGCACTACGCCGAACGCAAGAGCCTGCAGGAGCGAATCGGCATGGCTGCCAGTGGCACCGTGGAGAACACAGTGGTGGGCTTGTGGAGTAAACTCGGCCGCCTGCGCTAACACCTTGAACCCGTTGAAATTTTTTTTCGTTCAGGGGGTTGCAAGGTTAAAGGAATGAAGACATAATGGCGCCCATCGAAACGCAGCAAACTTTGAAAAAGGTTCAGCGTTTCAAGGAGATAGCGAAGCGCAAGCTGCTAGATCCGACCTTTGAGGCCGAGTAGCAAAGTGGTTATGCTCCGGATTGCAAATCCGTCTACGCCGGTTCGATTCCGACCTCGGCCTCCACCATTCGAAAGCCCCGCAGATTAACGTCTGCGGGGTTTTTATTTGTGGGTTGAAAAAAACTACGAGTTCCGAAACTGCAGGCACACAGATGGGATGGAGGGTCGGGTTGGTTGTGGGCCTGGTAGGTCGTGAATAGCGTTCGGATGAAGTCGCCTAGTGCGCTGATGTAAGCAATTGCCTTAGAATGCTCGCCTTGCACCCCTCAAAGGAATGAATACGTGGTGAGCAATAACGCAATCTGCTGCCCGCAATGCCAAGGTCAAAACGTCCAGCTTCTGTCTATCATCCATGCTGCTGGCACTTCTCACATACAAGCAACCCACCAAGCGCAATCCCAATCCGGATTCGGACCAAGCGTGACCGTTGAAACTTCAGGTCGGCATCAGACCAATTTGGCGGCAAGCGTCGGTCCACCTCCAGGTAAGCGCTTGCTTGGCCCGGTCATCCTTACAGGGGTTGGCGCAATCATCTTGTACGATGGCCTCAAGCTTATGAACACGTTCTGGGGCGTTGATTGGACCAGGTTCTTCATAGGCGCGATATTTATCACCGTCGGTGTAATTGGATTCGTTCGCCACTGGAAATTCAACGTCGCACAGTACGACAAATTGGAAGAGTGGCGCCGCACTTGGATGTGCCACGCTTGTGGCACTCGATTCATTCCGTAAACGGTATCGAGAGGGCACCTGCGGGTGCCTTTTCTTTTGGCAGAGCTGTTCAGTATTGCGCTAGAGGAGGGGAACGATGCCGGACGCTATCGTCCCATGGCATCCCTATCAGCGAACCCTTGATCAGCCGCGCCCATATGGTCTGAAACAGATCGTCCAGCATGAAAAAACCATGTTCCATGAAACGAGGGCCGCAGCAATACTGCGGCCACGGACGATCAAATGCTGCGTGTTACGCCGCCATCGACCCTGATGTTCTGCCCGGTGATGTAGGCCGCGCCTTCGCTAGCAAGGAACGCAATGGTCGCAGCGATTTCTTCGCTGGTGCCGTAGCGCTTGAGCGGCACGCTGTCGCGGCGTTGCTCGGTGCTCGGCAAGCTGTCGATCCAGCCAGGGAGGACGTTGTTGATGCGCACGTTATCGCCGGCGAAATTGTCGGCGAAGATCTTGGTGAACGCGGCAAGGCCCGAGCGGAATACAGCAGAAGTCGGGAACAGCTCGCTGGGTTCGAACGCCCAGGCAGTGGAGATGTTGATGATCACTCCGCTCTTCTGACGCTGCATGTAAGGCGTCACCAGGCGAGTCGGGCGAATGACATTGAGCAGGTAAGTATCCATGCCCTTGTGCAAATCCTCGTCGCTGATTTCCAGGATTGGCGCGCGTGGACCATGGCCGGCGCTATTGACCAGCACATCGATACGGCCCCACTTCTCCACGACAGCGTCGACCAGGCGTTGCAGGTCTTCAACCGACTGGTTGCTACCGGTTACACCAATACCGCCGAGTTCGGCAGCCAACGCCTCGCCCTTGCCCGACGAGGAGAGAATCCCAACCTTGAAGCCGTCGGCGGCCAGGCGTCGTGCTGCCGCTGCGCCCATGCCGCTGCCACCTGCCGTGATAATCGCAACTTTTTCTACTGACATGCTGCCTCCAATCTCTCAGTGTGGATTTTTCAGGTGCATTCACCTTAGCAGCAGGCCTATTGGCGAGGGAGACAGCTAAACTTCACTATTGCGATAGATTAACTATCGACAGCTTGTTGCTTGAGCCAGTGTTGGACGACGCTCAATGAGTCCGGCTGTTTCATCTTGCGTGGCCAGACCAGATAAAACGACTTGTCGACCCTGAGTTGCTGGGTAAAAACCTGCATCAGTCGGCCTGCGGCAATGTCATCACCGACGAATGCAGGGCTGGCCAAGGCAATGCCCTGGCCGCTGATTGCCGCTTCAATGGCCAATGAGGTCTGATTGAAGCGCAGATTTCTGGCGGTGGGTTGCAGGTGATGCGGGAACAGCTCTGCAAGGAACTGAGGCCAGAAATTATGGGCATCGTGCAACATGACGAAGTCCTGCAACTGCGCAAAGCTGGCAGGTATTTCGCTGCCTTCGAACAGCCTTGGGCTGGCCACCGCAACGATTCGCTGCTCCATCAGCAGCTCGCTATTCAAACCTGCTCCGAACTCGGGCTTGCCATAGCGGACAGCGATATCCACACCATCGGTGCTGAAGTGCGACAGCCGGTCGGTTGCCAGCACACGCAAGTCGATGTCTGGGTGGCTCTGCGCAAAATTGCCCAGCCTGGGAATCAGCCATTTCGAGGCGAAGGTAGGTGTAACGCTGACTGTCAAGTGAGAAGTCTGTGGCCGAAGCAGGCGTGTTGCCTCGTCGATCATGGCCAGTGCACTGCGAATGCTTCCGCTGTAGCCCAGGCCCGCATCAGTCAACGCCAAGCCACGGGGCAGGCGTTCAAACAAACGCAGATCCAGGCTCGCCTCCAGCCCACGTATCTGCTGGGCAACTGCCGCCTGGGTCACGCCCAGTTCCTCGGCAGCCACACGGAAGTTCAAGCGGCGAGCCACCACTTCAAAAACACGCAACGCGTTCAGCGAGGGCAAATCAGGGAAACCGTCTGGCATGGCAATCAAGATTCTATCGAGTTCGGCAATTGTTCTGTCTCTCTGATGCTTTCACAAGGTTGATAACCTGATCGGGCTCGAAAGATTCACTGGGCCGAGGCTACTCCCTGAAACTAGTTAAAGAAACCTGTGCCAATCGAAAGCATCGCTAGGCTAGCTTGCTGAAACGTTTCTTCGTGTCTATAAAGGGGAACAACTCCAAGAAAGGCAACCTGTCATGCCCCTCCTCAAATTCTTCGTTGCTCTCGGCGCCCTGTCCGCAGCCTCCCACACCATGGCCTGGGATTACGTTCTGCTCGACACCGATAAAGCCGCCCAGAACTGGCAGATCACCAGCCAGCAACTTGGCGTAAAAACCGACAAGCCCTTCAGCGTTACCTTGCGCACCTTGCACGGAGGCCGGCAAGAGGGTGTCAGCATCGTCGACATCGATAACGGTACGATGAAACTTTCAGTAGTGCCGACCCGCGGAATGAACGTTTTGCAGGCGTCGGTCGGCAATGTGCGCATGGGCTGGGATTCGCCGGTCAAGGAAGTGGTCAACCCGTCCTTCATCGAACTCAATGGGCGCAATGGCCTGGGCTGGCTGGAGGGCTTCAACGAACTGGTCGCCCGCTGCGGTTACGAATGGGTCGGCCACCCCGGCGTCGACAATGGCGAGTTGCTGACCCTGCACGGTCGGGCCGCCAACATACCTGCGAACAAAGTCACCCTGCACATCGATGAGAAACCACCATACGCCATCAGCCTGCGTGGCGAACTGAAAGAGCAGGCGTTCAAGAAGGTCGACTTCTCCGTCGTGACTGAATTGGTCACCGAACCGGGCAGCGTGATGTTTGTCCTCAACGACACCCTGACCAACAACGGCGATTATCCGAAGGAATACCAGGCGCTGTATCACAGTAACTTCAGCACCCCGTTTCTGGAGCAGGGCGCTCGGTTCGCCGCGCCAGTGAAACAGGTGTCGCCGTTCAACGACAAGGCAAGGGAAGATCTGGCCGATTGGCAAACCTACCGAGCGCCCACCAAGGACTATGACGAAACGGTTTATAACGTGGTGCCGTATGCCGATGACCAGGGCAATACGTTGGCCGTGTTGCATGACAAGGCTGGCAGTCTGGGCGTTTCGGTCGGCTTCAATACTCGGACATTGCCTGTATTTTCACTGTGGAAAAATACCGATACCCAAGGCCAGGGTTATGTGACCGGGCTCGAGCCGGGAACGAGTTTTTCCTACAACCGCCGTTACCAGCGGCCACTGAACCTGGTGCCGACAATCGGACCGAAGGAACACAGGCAGTTCCACATCAGCTACAGCTTGTTGGCGGACAAGGTGGCAGTGGACAAGGCCTTGAAGCAGGTTGGCCAGATACAAGGAGGGCGCGAAACCGAGGTGCGGCAGACGCCATTGGTTGATCTGACCAAGGGGTAACGCCGGCCAGGGCATGTCGGCCTCGTCGACTAGTCAGAACTATCAAAGTTGTTGGTTTCATGCCTTTGCTGAAAGGCTGCTTTCGACCCAAAGCGGACACCTGTAACCGGGGCCGCTTCGCGGCCCATCGCCGGCAAGCGCGGCTCCCACAGGTACAGCGCATGCCTGAAAGCTGGTGATATTCCTGTGGGAGCCGGCTTGCCGGCGATGAGGCCGGTACTGACAACAGAGCTTTGGATCAGTGTCCGCTTTGGGTCGATAGCTGTCTGTCGCCTACGGCCGCAGCATCCATCGCCCGCCGCTCCGTCCATTCAAACGCTAGTCTTCAGGCGGGGATATCCCGCAAACGAATTCATCCGATCCCAGGCGGTGTGAGCCGAACTCCACAACATAGCCAACCCCGCGGCGCTCCGCCTCGGCCCTGGCAGTCTTCTGGTCGGCATAAACATCGACGAAATGCCAGGGATGCCGGTCTCTCAGTACGCCCCATCCAAGCACCCAGCCGTCATTGTCCGGATCGGGTGGCAGGTTTTTCGCCAAGCTGCGGATGCCCATACATTGACCTCGATGTGCTAGCCAGTTTGCGGCTTGCGAAGCAACTACAAACCACGACTTGGATAAAACCGTATATGAAGCATAGCGCTTACCCGAAACCAGAGCCCAAGGCGCACCCATTGGTTCGCTTTACAAGGGGCGGAAGCCATCTCTGACCGCCCGCGCTCGAATGCAGCAGGGTAGCGTGCGCTGCACCAACAGCCAGCGCACATGGGCCATCACCCCGCGAACTGAATCACCATTCGCCCTTTGATCTTGCCGTCCAGCATCTCATCGAAGATCTGGTTGATATCCTCGATCGGCCGCAGGGTCACCTTCGGCACCACTTTCCCTTCCGCCGCAAACTGGAAAGCTTCCTGCAGGTCCTGGCGGGTACCGACCAGCGAGCCGATCACTTCGATACCGTCCAGCACCAGCCGAGGAATGTTCAGGTTCATCGCTTCCGACGGCAGGCCGACCGCAACCAGGCGGCCACCCGCACGCAGGGCATCAACGGCCGAGTTGAAGGCAGCCTTGGCAACGGCGGTAACCACGGCGGCATGGGCGCCACCGGTCTTGGCCTGGATGACCTTGGCGGCATCCTCGGTGCGTGAGTTGATGACCAGGTCGGCGCCCATCTCGCTGGCGAAGCGCAGTTGCTCTTCGTTGACGTCGATGGCGATCACTTTGGCGTTGAAGACGTTCTTGGCGTATTGCAGGGCAAGGTTGCCCAGGCCGCCGAGGCCGTAGATGGCGATCCATTGGCCAGGGCGGATGTTGGAGATCTTCACCGCCTTGTAGGTGGTCACGCCGGCGCAGGTAATGCTGCTGGCGGCAGCGGAGTCGAGCCCGTCGGGCACTTTTACCGAGTAGTCGGCCTTGACGATGCAGGCTTCGGCCATGCCGCCGTCCACGGTGTAGCCGGAGTTCTTCACTTCGCGGCACAGGGTTTCGTTGCCGCTGTTGCAATACTCGCAATGCCCGCAGCCCTGGTAGAACCAAGCCACGCTGGCGCGGTCGCCCGGTTTGAGCGAGGTGACGCCTGGCCCTACTGCCTGGACCACGCCGATGCCTTCGTGGCCTAGCACCACACCGGTCTTGTCACCGAAGTCGCCATTTTTCACATGCAGGTCGGTGTGGCACACACCGCAGCATTGCATCTTCAGCAGCGCTTCACCGTGCTCGAGGGGGCGCAGGGTTTTCTCCACCACATCCACGCGACGGCCTGGTGCAACAACAGCAGCTTTCATAGGAGCCTCCGTGTCTATCCGAATGAGCTTGGGTTATCGCCGGGTTAGCATAGCCCTTGCCGGGTGGGGCAAAACTGCTTCAGGTCATGGTCTGGGGTGGGAGGCTTGTACGCAGCAGGGCCCTGCAGGGTTCTGCGTAAGGCTCGCCACAAAAAGAAAAGCCCGCGGCAATAATGCGGCGGGCTGCAAGAACATACGGAGCAGGGCCAGTGTGCCCACCCGGATGTCAGTATTTCGTGAAGGTCAGGTCATGAGCATGTCATGCATGGCTCAGTTCCAGTTGGCTGATGACGCACACCGAGCCGTCCTCGGCAGGCGTGTCGTCGGTGTAGTCCACCTGGTTGTATACCCCACCATGGAAGTTGAGCGTGCGCGTTGCCCAGGTCGCACCCAGTTGCAGAGGCGATGTGCTGCCAATACGGCCGTTGCAGCTTGCACTGACCGTGCAGGCGCCGTTGTTCGTCACGTCGATGCTCACATCGAAACGGGCACCGAGCGGTACGTCGGCCAGCACCGTGCTGCTGCTTGTGGCCGTCTGGTTGAAGTCGGTCCGGAAGCCCACGGTGATCTTGCCCTTGTTCCAGAACACCTTGATGGGCGGGTTGTCGTCGTCTTTGACGTGCATCTGGGCAATCACCACTTTTTGCGCAAAGTTCACTTTCTGCAGTGTCATGGTCTGGTGATTGCGGTGTTGGGCGCCGCTGTTCAGTGCCCAGTATGTGGGCTCCTTCCACTCACAGCGGGTGCGGTGGGTGCTTTTGCTGGAGGCGCCCTTGGTGGGGGCGGTCATGCGGATCGAGCCGTCGCTCAGGCGGGCGATGACTTCGGGCAGGGTCGCCAGCGCCTGGGCGCCGGTCAACTCCAGCGCCACCGGGTTGGTCGCGGACTTCGGCACGGGAGTGGTGATGATGAGGTTGTCGATATACACAGCCATGGGCTTTCTCCTTGAAAAACGACAGGACCTGCATCATTTGCGAGCCTGGCCAGCATGGGCGCAGTTCACTGTGATTTGCCAAGGCTGGACGAAGGGAAAACCCAGGGGATAAAAAAGCCCGCCATGGAAGGCGGGCAAGCAACGTTTGAAGGGAGAGCCTGCAGAGTGGACCCGGCCGGTTAACCGAGCATTAAGCGGTAACGCATTGACCTGCGCAGCCGATCAGCCTATACAGGCCTGCCACCAGCCCAGGAGCCAGCATGCACGACGAAGACGACCTGCACGAACCCGAGCACGATCACCTGCTTGACCACGAATTCCTCTACGACGATTTGGAGCCTGAAGCGGATGCCCAGGGCGCCGAGGACGAGGTTGAGGAAGACGAGGAAACGCTGGATGACCTCGATGACGAGGAGCGCGATCACCCAGCCTGGTTCGACGACTGCGAAGACGACTGACTCAGCGCCCGTCTACCGAAAAACGCCCAGGGCCGCTCACTGCCAGCATCAGCAGGCCGCCCATGATGCTGAGGTTTTTCAGGAACTGGGTCATGTTGGCGCTGCGCTCAGGGTCGACCATGCTCCAGAACGGGTGGCCCAGCAGCGCCGTGCCCAGCACGAACAGCGCCAGCAGGAAGGCCAGCGGCCGGGTGTAGAAACCGAGGATCAGCAGGATGCCGACAACGAACTCCATGAGCACGGCAACTGCCGCTGCCAGCATGGGGGCAGGGGCGCCCAGTGAAGTCATGTAGCCGACCGTGCCTTCGAACCCGGTCAGCTTGCCCCAGCCAGACAAGACGAACAGGATCATCAGCAGCACACGGGCAATCAGGATAATGATGTCGCGTTGACCATCGAACAGGGAGTAGCGCATGGCGGCGTTCCAGTGGACGGGGACAAGCTCCACTCTAGCAGCTGCGCAAAGGATTGCTGGCGGGCAGCAAAAAGGCGCCGCAAGGGCGCCTTCGCAAAGAATTTGGTGCGAGTGGCGGGACTCGAACCCGCAAGGCTCACGCCGACAGATTTTAAGTCTGCTGTGTATACCAATTCCACCACACTCGCACGCTTGAAGGGGTCGTAACGACCAGCTCGCTTCTAAGCAGAAGGGCTTCGCAATCAAGCGCGCTTTATAACCCATTGTTATAGTTGAGTCAACCACAGCACCTATGATCAACAGAATGAAGGGTCGATCGATTGGGCAATTGACACCTTGCTGTCATTACGCCACTGTTGCCCCTTTATTGGATCCAAGAGTGCGGTGATGAATCAGTCCGGTACTTCCGAGCGTATCGTACGCCCACGGCTGTTCTGGCGACTGTTGTTCGTGCTGGTGGTCGTGTTGGGGGCGTTTCTCTACCTCAGCCTGATCAGCCTGGGCGGTTACCTGCTGATGTTGGGGTTCGATGCCGAACACCCTCAACCGCAGCGCCTGATGGCCCTGGCCGGTGGCGGGCTTATCCTACTGGTCGGCTTGTGGCTGCTGAAAGTGGCGATGCCGCGGCGCATCAGCCCGGTGCTGGTTGAGCCAGAGCGTTGAGCCTCGCCCTATCTTCCCTCCTGCCGTACCGGTGGAGCTCGCATGGTTTCAGCTGACTGCCTCGACCACCCTGTCATGCCTGCCCACCGCTATGAACAGCTGGTTCAGTCGGTGGTGGATTACGCCATCTACATGCTCGACCCATCCGGCCATGTGGTGTCGTGGAACGCAGGCGCGCAACGCATCAAGGGGTACCGTGCCGATGAAGTGATCGGCCAGCATTTCTCGTTGTTCTTCACCCCGCAGGATTGCACCGAAGGCCGCCCGGAGCGCTTGCTGCGCCAGGCGCTGGAGCAGGGCGTGGCGCAGGATGAAGGCTGGCGCGTACGCAAGGATGGCACGCAATTCTGGGCGCTGGCCGCGCTGGATGTGATTCGCGATGACCAGGGCCAGGTCGTCGGCCTGGCCAAGGTGACCCGGGACATCACCGACCGTCGCGAGTCGGCGCTGCAACTGGACGCGGTGCGCGCCCAGCTGTTCCAGGCACAGAAGCTGGAGGCCCTCGGCCAGTTGACCGGTGGCCTGGCGCATGACTTCAACAACATGCTTACCATCATCATCAGCTCGGCGCGCCTGGCACTGGCCACACAGGACCCGGCACGCGCCCAGCGCATGCTGCAGCATATTCTGGATGCCGGGCAGCGGGGCACCGAACTGACCCAGCAACTGCTCAGCTTTGCCCGCCACCGCAAGCTTGATGTGGCTTGTGTCGCCCCGGCGAACCTTATTGCCGCCACCCGTGGTCTACTGGAGCATGCGCTGCCCGGTTCGATTGACCTGGAGGTGGTGTTGCAACCGGACCTGCCCCTGATCGAGGTGGATGCCGGGCAATTGCAGATGGTGCTGCTCAATCTGTTGTTCAATGCCCGCGATGCCATCACGGGGCAGGGCCGGATCGGCTTGACCGTCGATGTGGTCGAACTGGCCGGCGAGGTGGAAGGCCTGCACGGCGGGTTTGTGCGTTTCGAGGTGGAAGACAGCGGCGAGGGCATAGCGCCAGCGGTACTGCCGCGGATTTTCGAACCGTTTTTCACTACCAAGCCCTTTGGCAAGGGGACTGGCCTGGGCCTTAGCCAGGTGTATGGTTTTGCCAGGCAAAGCGGTGGTGCCATTTGCGTGGACAGCGAGCCCGGCCGGGGAACTTGCATGCAGCTCTACTTGCCAATCTATCAGCAGGCGGACAGCCAACTCGACAGGTAGAACACCATGGCACAGGCACTCAGGCGGCTGGTGACGGGGATCGATGGGCTCGATGCGTTGCTCCAGGGTGGCCTGGTGGCTGGCGCGTCCTACATCATTCAGGGCCCGCCGGGCGCGGGCAAGACCATCCTCGCCAACCAGCTGGCCTGCGGGCATGTGCGCGGCGGTGGCAGGGTGCTGGTGGCTACCTTGCTGAGCGAGTCGCACGAGCGGCTGTTCCAGTACCTGGCGACCTTGGAGTTCTTTGACCCGGCGCTGGTCGGCGACCCGATCCAGTTCGTCAGTGCTTTCGACACCCTGGAGCAGGAAGGCCTGGACGCCGTGGTACGGCTGCTGCGCCAGGAAATCGCCCGCCAGCAGGCCAGCCTGCTGATCGTCGATGGTGTGCTCAATGCCCGGGTGCGTGCGGAAACAGCGCTGGACACCAAGAAATTCGTCTCCGAACTACAGGGCCATGCGGCCTTTGCCGGTTGCACCGTGCTGCTGCTGACCAGCGCCCGGCTGGAAGAAGGCAGCCCGGAGCACACCATGGTCGACGGCGTGATCGAACTGGGCGAGCAACTGTTCGGCAGCCGCGCCGTGCGCCATATCCAGCTGCGCAAGACACGGGGCAGTGCGGCGTTGTCGGGGCGCCATGAATGCCTCATCGATGGAGCCGGCATGCATGTATACCCGCGCCTGGAGTCGCTGTTCAGCCACCCCAGCCAGGCGGGCAGCGCCACCTTGGAGCGCGTCAGCAGCGGGGTGGCGACCTTGGATGAAATGCTCGGTGGCGGCCTGGCCACCGGCTCGGTCAGCCTGCTGATCGGGCCCTCGGGTATTGGCAAGACGTCATTGGGCCTGGCTTTTCTCGGTGCCAGCAGCCCGCAGGCGCCGGGGCTGCATTTCGGCTTCTACGAAACGCCGGAGCGCCTGCGAATCAAGGCCGCGTCGCTGGGTTACGATTTTGCAGCCATGGAGCAGGGCGGCAGCCTGCAGCTGTGCTGGCAGCCGACCACCGAGGGCCTGCTGGACCAGGTCGGTGCGCGCCTGCTCGAGCGAGTCGAAGCGCAAGGCAGCAAGCGCGTGCTGATCGACAGCCTGGGGGCGTTCAGCCGCCTGGCCATCGACCCGGCGCGGCTCAATGCGTTTTTCCGCGCCCTGGCCGGCGAGCTGCGCGCGCGCGATGTCAGCGTGATGCTCACCTGGGAAATGCGCGACATTTTCGGCGCGGAAATCAGCGCCCCGGCCCCGGACCTGTCGAGTATCGTCGACAACCTGATGCTGATGCGCTTCGTCGAGCTGGATTCGCAGTTGCGGCGCATGCTGTCGATCCTCAAGGTGCGTGACAGCCACCATGACCCTGCCTTGCACGAGCTGCTGATCGGGCCGCAAGGCATTACCCTGCGCAAGGCGTTCGAAGGCGCCTGCGGTGTGCTCTCGGGAACGCCGGTGCCGCAGGGGAGCGGGTGACGGGGCGGGCGATGAATACCATCCTGATCGTCGATGACGAGTACCTGATTGCCGACATCCTCGGTTTTGCCCTGGAGGACGAAGGTTTTCTGGTGGAAAAGGCGAGCAACGGCTGCAAGGCGCTGGAGGCACTGAAGGAAAAGCGCGTTCAGCTCGTTATCACCGACTACATGATGCCACTGCTCAACGGTGAGGAGCTGGTGCGCTCGATGCGTGAAGACCCGGCCTTGAGCGAGTTGCCGGTCATCCTCATGAGTGGCGCGCAGGCCAACCAGGGATGCCCGGAACTGTTCGCCGCGGTGTTCGACAAACCGTTCGACATGGACTGTATGATCGCCAAGGTGCACGAACTGCTGGGCACCTGAGGCGCGGGGCGATCAAGCGCGTCCGTGCGGCTTGAGGCAGGTCGCTCAGTGCGAGTCGTCGTGCTTTTCCGGGGCTGGGCTGCCAGCCTGGATACGCTTGAAGATCTCTTCGCGATGGACCTGGACGTCTTTCGGTGCATCGATACCGATCCTCACCTGCATCCCTTTGACGCCCAGAATGGTGACTTTGATGTCATCGTTGATGACGATGCTTTCGCCAACCTTGCGGGTGAGTATCAGCATGTAGTTCTCCTTGGTGATGTAAAAGTCCGTCGGGCTAGTTGCCACGGCGGCGGGAGCTTGTCCCTCTTCCTTCTCATTAAAGACGCTTTCGGCGGATAGTAATTCCCCGACAGACAAATTCTGTTGCGTGTCTTCAGTTGCAGGTGCCGAAGCAAACCGCCAGCGGTTTGTCGGCCAAGGTGCTCGGTGGCAAGAATAGGGTGCTTGGCGGCCAATGGGAAATTTCTTCGTATCATGGTCTGAATAGACCGGGTTAATGGTCATCCTGTTCCTCGAGTGCCTGAAGAAATAACAGCAAGGCTACTTCTTCACGGTCCAGGCCTTTGCGCACACGGTTCTTCGGCAAGTTGGCCAGGCGCCCCAAGGCATAGTGTTCAAGTACAGCCGGGTGAATGTAGCAGCGCCTGCACACTGCCGGTGTATTACCCAGGCGTGATGCTACCTGGCGGACGATGGCGGCGACCTGGCGCTTGGCTTCGCTCTCGGGTTCCCAGGCCAAGGGCCTGAGCAGGTCCAGGGCCAGGCTGCTGCCGGCCCATGTGCGGTAGTCCTTGGCGGTGAAGTCGGCGCCGGTCAGCTGCTGCAGAAACTGGTTGACCTCGCTGGAGCCGACACTGTGGCGCTGGCCGTCGTCGTCCAGGTACTGGAACAGCGCTTGCCCGGGCAGCTCCATGCAGCGCTTGAGCAGGTTGGCCAGGCGCCGATCGTTGAGGCTGACGTTATGCTCGACGCCACGCTTGCCGCGGAACTGGAAGCGGATGCTGCTGCCCTTCACCTCGACATGGCGGTTGCGCAGGGTGGTCAGTCCATAGGACTGGTTTTCACGCAGGTAGCGCTGGTTGCCGATGCGGATCAGGGTGTGGTCCAGCAGGCTGACCACCAGCGCCATTACCTTTTCCCGGTCCAGGCCTGGCCGGGCAAGGTGGGCGTGCAGTTGTGCACGCAGTTTCGGCAGGGCCTGGGCAAACGCCAGCATGCGCCCGTACTTGTGCTGGTCGCGTACTTCGCGCCACTGCGCATGGTAGCGGTATTGCTTGCGGCCACGGGCATCGCGACCTGTCGCCTGCAGGTGGCCTTGCGGGTCGGCGCAGATCCACACCTCGGTATAGGCCGGGGGGATTACCAGTGCAGCGATGCGGGCGAGGGTATCGCTGTCGCGCACCCGCTGGCCGTCGGCATCCAGGTAGATGAAGCGCCCCCGCCAGCGCCGCCGGGTCAGGCCCGGCTGGCTGTCGTCGACGTAGTGCAGGGTGCGCGGCAGGGGGCAGTCAAGCATGGCTGGCAGGCCTCGATCAGGTCACTGATCAATGGACACCAGCCATGGGGCCGATGCTCAGCCCAGCAACGCCACCGACTTGATTTGGGCGAACAGCACCTGGCCCGGGTGCAGGCCGAGCTGGTCTGCCGAGAAGCGGGTGATGCGTGCGAGCAAGGCGTTGCCGCCGGCATCCAGGCTGACCAGCACATGGGCCGGGTTGGAGGCCGGGCGGCTTTCGCGCACGCGCACCGGCAGGCGGTTGAGGATGCTGGAAGTACTGTCGGCTGCCAGGGCCAGGCTGACGTCACGGGCCTGCACCTTGACCCGCAAGGTGCTGCCCATCGCCTGGGCCGGGTGGGCGATACGCAACAGTGGCCCATTGTTGCCGGGCAGGCGCAGTTCGAGCAGGTCGTAGTGCGGATCGTGCCCCACCACCAGGCCCTCGAACACCACGCCGGCATCCTCGCCCTCGGCCAGCGACAGGTCGAGACGGGCCAAGGTTTCGCCGATCGGGCCGCTGGCCACTACCTGGCCTTGCTCCAGCAACACCAGGTGGTCGGCCAGCCGCGCCACTTCCTCCTGGGCATGGCTGACATACACCAGCGGGATGTCCAGTTCGTCGTGCAGGCGTTCCAGGTAGGGCAGGATTTCGCGCTTGCGCGGCCCGTCGAGGGCAGCCAGCGGCTCGTCCATCAACAGCAGGCGCGGGCTGCTGAGCAGGGCGCGGGCAATGCCCACCCGCTGCGCCTCGCCACCGGACAAGGTTGCCGGCCGGCGTGCCAGCAAGTGGCCGATACCCAGCAGCTGGCAGGCCTGGTCGAGGCTGACCTTGCGCTCGGCAGCGGCCACCCGGCGCCAGCCGAACTCCAGGTTGCCGCGTACCGACAGGTGCGGGAACAGGCTGGCCTCCTGGAACACGTAGCCCACCGGGCGCAGGTGTGGTGCCTGGAAGTAGCCACGGGCGCTGTCTTCCCAGACTTCGCCGTTGACCTCGATGTAGGCGCTGGCGGCCCGTTCCAGCCCGGTCAGGCAACGCAGGCAGCTGGTCTTGCCAGAGCCGGAGTGGCCGAACAGCGCGCTGATGCCGCGCCCGGGCAGGTGCAGGTCGACGTCCAGAGTGAAGTCGTCGCGCGCCAGTTTCAGGCGCGCCACAATCGATGCGCTCATATCAGCTCCAGCCAGCCTTGCCGCGGCGCCCAGCGTACAGCAGGAGCAGCACCAGGAACGAAAACACCAGCATGGCACCTGCCAGCCAGTGTGCTTGCGAATAGGCCATGGCCTCGACATGGTCGAAAATCTGCACCGAGACCACGCGTGTCTTGTCGGGGATGTTGCCGCCAATCATCAACACCACGCCGAACTCGCCCACGGTGTGGGCGAAACCGAGGATGCTGGCGGTGATGAAGCCCGGGCGGGCCAACGGCAGCACCACGTGGACGAAGGTGTCCCAGGGGCTGGCGCGCAGTGTGGCGGCCACTTCCAACGGGCGCTGGCCAATGGAGCCGAAGGCATTCTGCAGCGGCTGGACCACGAACGGCATGGAGTAGATCACCGAGCCGATCACCAGGCCGGTGAAGCTGAACACCACGCTGCCCAGGCCCAGCGCCTGGGTCGCCTGGCCCAACCAGCCATGCGGGCCGAGGGCAATCAGCAGGTAGAAGCCGATCACCGTGGGTGGCAGCACCAGCGGCAAGGCCACTACCGCGCCCACCGGCCCGCGCAGCCACGAGCGCGTGCGCGCCAGCCACCAGGCGATGGGCGTGCCGACGATCAGCAGGATCAGGGTGGTCAGGCTGGCCAGTTTCACGGTCAGCCAGATGGCACCCAGGTCACTGGCGTCCAGTGGCATCAGATTTCATAACCGTAGGATTTGATCACAGCCGCGGCTTTCGGGCCTTTCAGGTAATCGACCAGGGCCTTGGCGGCGGGGTTGTCCTTGCCTTTTTCGAGGATTACCGCGTCCTGGCGGATGGGCTCGTGCAGGGAAGAGGGAACGATCCAGGCCGAACCGCTTTCGACCTTGCCGTCCTTGTAGATTTGCGACAGGGCAACAAAGCCCAGCTCGGCGTTGCCGGTGGAGACGAACTGGAACGCCTGGGTGATGTTCTGCCCTTCGACCAGCTTGGGCTTGGTGGCTTCGGTCAGCTTCAGCTTGCCCAGCACCTGGGTGGCGGCCAGGCCGTAGGGAGCGGTTTTCGGGTTGGCGATGGACAGGTGCTTGAACTGGTTCTTCTTCAGCACTTCGCCGTTGGCGTCGACATAGCCGGGCGTGGCCGACCACAGGGCCAGGGTGCCGATGGCGTAGGTGAAGCGCGAGCCCGGGACAATGGCCTTTTCCTGCTCGAGCTTGGCCGGGGTGCTGTCGTCGGCCGCCAGGAATACCTCGAACGGCGCCCCGTTCTTGATTTGCGTGTAGAACTGGCCGGTGGCGCCATAGGCGGCGACCAGCTTGTGGCCGGTGTCTTTTTCGAAGTCTTTGGCAATGGCCTGGATGGGGGCTGTGAAGTTCGCTGCGACCGCGACCTGGACTTCATCGGCCCAGGCAGTGTTGAAGGCGAGCAGGCTGGCCAGGGCGGTGGCAGCCAGGTGGAACGGGCGGATACGCATGAAGACAGTTCCTTGGGGGTTATCGTTATAGCCTGAACTATATAGCGATAGGCCATGGGCCGGGAAGGGGCAGGATGATGCATGGGCAGGTCCGGCCCCTTCGCGGGCTTGCCCGCTCCCACAGTACTGCGCGGCATTCAAAACCAGTGGTGAACCTGTGGGAGCGGGCAAGCCCGCGAAGAGGCCGAGCCTGCTTATGCAGAAGCCTTGCAGCCGACCAAGGCCAGCGCCTTTTCGGCAATCTCCCGGGTCAGCTCGCCCGCCGGCATATGCCTGCACAGCCGCAGCGCCTGCCCCGACCACAGGTTGCTGAAATCGCTATTGCCCTGCGGATCCGTAATCGCCCGCAAAGGCATCAGCGCTCCGCCGGCCAGTGGGAAGCGCGGCGCAAGGTCGCTCATCGGCCCCAGCTCGCGCATGATGCGGTTGTTGATGCCGCGCGCCGGTCGGCCGGTGAACAGGTTGGTCAGCGCCGTGTCGCTGGCGGGCGCGCTGTCCAGGGCCTGGCGATGCGCCGGCGAGACCTTGGCTTCGGGGCAGAACAGGTACGCTGTTCCGATCTGCACTGCCGAAGCACCCAAGGCCAGTGCCGCCAACAGGCCGCGGTGGTCAGCAATGCCGCCGGCGGCAATCACCGGCACGCTGACCGCATCGGCCACCTGTGGCACCAGGGCGAAGGTGCCGATCTGGCTGGTGATATCGTCGCTGAGGAACATGCCGCGATGGCCGCCTGCTTCATAGCCCATGGCAATGATCGCATCACAGCCGTGGTGCTCCAGCCACACGGCTTCCTCTACGGTGGTGGCGCTGGACAGCACCTTGGCACCGCTGGCCTTTACCCGTTGCAGCAGGTCGGGCTGGGTCAGGCCGAAGTGGAAACTCACCACCTCCGGGCGCAGTTGCTCGACCAGCTGGCAGCTCTGTTCGTCGAAAGGCGCGCGGTTGGACACCGGCGTGGGCGCCGCGAAGTCTGCGCCCACTTCGCTGTAATAGGGCTCGAGCGCCTGCTTCCAGCGTGCATCGCGCTCGGCATCGGGCGCTGGCGGCTGGTGGCAGAAGAAGTTCAGGTTCAACGGGCGGCCCGGGCAGCCGGCGCGGAAGGCGGCGATCTCGGCGCGCACCTGGTCGCCCGTAAGCATGGCGCAGGGCAGGGCGCCCAAACCGCCCGCCAGGCCCACGGCAATGGCCATGCCCGAGCCCGTCGCACCGGCCATGGGGGCCTGCAGAATGGGCAACTCGATGCCCAGCAGGTCGAGGATGCGGCGGTCGGGCCAGTGGCTCATGCGGTTCTCCTTGCGCGGGCGAGCGGTGCGGCGGGGGCTTACAAGGCTTTGCTGACCTGGATGTCGCTGATCTTCTCGGCGTCTTCGCCGTGAATCTTGCGCAGGGCTTCCAGGGCTTGTTCGAGGGAGGCGTCGGGCATCAGTGCGAAGTCCCAGCGGCGCTGGCCGTCGAGCTTGTACTTGATGACGTACTTGGTGGTCTGGGTCATGGTGGCCTTATCTGAGTTTCGACGATGAACGACGGACGATCTTGATCTTGTGGGTCAAGGTTGGCTTGCGGGTGACCGAGATCGGGCGGGTTGTCACGGTATCGATGGTGATGTTCCAGAAACCGGTGCTGGGCACGGTGATCTTCGCCGGGAACTTGTCGAAATGGCCACCGTGGTAGGTGTGACGGCCGCCGTTCTTGAAGCTGCGGAAGTTGGCGTCGTTCATCAGGCGGATGTTGCAGCGCTGGGAGCACTCGATGACGACGATGTCGTCCTCGTTCAGGTGCTCGCGCTGGTGTACGAATTTCATGTGATGCTCCGCAAGGATTGGTTCTGCAAAGGCGAAAGATACCACGATGTCGGGTTACACTGCCGCGCTGTTCCGCCAGGCGTAGATAAATCTGCCAAAGCAGGGAGCAAAACGGCCTGGCTGTGGTCGAAGCGGATTCTTGAAGGCAGAGGTGCTGCAAATGAAGTGGATGGTGGCGGCGGTGGCGGTGACGCTGGGTGGCTGTGTGAGTGTTACGGAACTGGAACAGTCGCGCGAAACGCTTGATGTAATCTCGGGCAAGTCCCCACGCGCGTATGCCGATTGCGTCAAGCAGAAGCTGGCCGATACCCGCGACCCGCTGGTGGAAGAGCAGCGCGGCGATGGCCTGCGGCTGATCGTGCCGCAGAAGATCAGCTCGGGCGTGGGCCCGGCGGCGCTGGTGGATATCGACAAGCGTGGCAGCGGCAGCAGCATCAAGCTGCACGAACGGCTGAACAACTTCCCGCTGCGCCTGGGCGACGTGCGCACCGCAGCCACCCAATGCATCTCCGGTAGTTGATCCAGGGCAACTGATCACGCTCCTTTTGCTTATATGTTTTAGGCCTAAGCATATAACAATAGAAAAGGAGATTCGTGATGACACCGCTGAGTCGCGTCGTGATCGGCAGCCTGCTGATCCTGGCCTGGCCCGCGGCGCATGCCGCCGATGGCCAGAAAGTCTTCACCCAGGGCGGGGCCAACCCCGCCGCCATGGCTTGCCTGGGTTGCCATGGCCCGGACGGCAAGGGCATTGCCGCTGCCGGCTTCCCACGCCTGGCCGGGCTGCCGGCCGCTTACCTCAGCAAGCAATTGCATGATTGGCGCAACGGCAGCCGCAAGCAGCCGGTGATGGAGCCGCTTGCCAATGCCCTGAGCGAGGATGAGATCAAGGCTGTCAGCACCTATCTGGCCAGCCTGCCGGCAGACCCTGCAGGCGACCTGCGTCGCCAGCAGATTGCCGATGACCCCACCACCCGCATGGCCCTGTACGGTGACTGGAGCCGGCAGATTCCTGGTTGCGTGCAATGCCATGGCCCGGGCGGTGGCGGGGTTGGCGAACACTTCCCGCCCTTGGCCGGCCAGCCCGCCAGTTACCTGGTGGCGCAGCTCAATGCCTGGCGGGACGGCACCCGCAGCAGTGACCCCAACCAGCTGATGGTCGGTGTGGCCAAGGCCATGACCGATGACGAGATCAAGGCCGTTGCCGAGTTCTTCGCCCGCCCCGCCAGCCAGGAGGTCAAGCCATGAAACCGATGATTCCAGCCCTGCTGCTGCTGGCCATGGGCAGCGCCCAGGCCGCCCAGATCGCCATGGAAGACCAGTCGCAGTTGAAAGTGCCGGGTGTGCAGGCCGCGCCGCAGTTCGTGCCGCCAGCGGAAAGCGAGTTGCCTGACAATGCCTTTGGCAAGATGGTGCGCGAGGGGCATGCCTTGTTCGTCGACACCCGCAGGTTGATGCCTGAGGCCGTGGGCAATGGCATGAACTGCAGCAACTGCCACCTTGACCAGGGGCGGCTGGCGCATTCCGCGCCGATGTGGGGGGCGTACCCGATGTACCCCGCGTACCGCAAGAAAAACGACAAGGTCAACACCTACGCCGAGCGTATCCAGGGCTGCTTCCAGTTCAGCATGAACGGCAAGCCGCCTGCGGCCGACAGCCCGCAGATGACGGCGCTGGCGGTGTATTCGTACTGGCTGTCGACCAAGGCGCCGACTGGCGTGGAGATCGCCGGGCGAGGTTACCCGGAGGTACCGCAACCCAAGGGCGGTTACGACTTCAAGCGCGGCCAGCAGGTTTATCGCGAGCAGTGTGCGATCTGCCACGGCGACAACGGCGAGGGGCAGAAGGTGGCGGGCGAGTATGTGATGCCGCCGCTGTGGGGCAAGGACTCCTACAACTGGGGCGCCGGCATGCACCGCATCAACACCGCGGCGTCGTTCATCAAGTACAACATGCCGCTGGGCAAGCCGGGCAGCCTGAGTGACCAGCAGGCCTGGGATGTGGCGGCCTGGGTCAACCGCCATGAACGGCCGCAGGACCCGCGGCTGGTGGAAGGCTCCATCGAGAAGACGCGGGTGACGTTCCATGCCAATGACGGGGTGAACCTGTATGGGCAGAAGGTCGATGGGGTGTTGATCGGGCAGGGCACGGGTAGCTGATTGCCTGCCAGGGCCCTATCGCCGGCAAACCAGCTCCCACAGGTCTCTGCGTAGCTTTTGAAAACTGTGCAGTCCTTGTGGGAGCTGGTTTGCCGGCGATAGGGCCAGTACAGGCAACCCCGATTTCCTGTCATCCAACGGTCATGGATGACAGCAATATTTACGATCCCTCGGAACTATCTACACTGGGTTATCTCTATCTTCCCATCGATCGGCCACAGGTAGGGCATTGTAAGGTGACTGCCGCCTGATTAGACTGCGCCGAATTCCACAGGCCTAGCCTTTTGTAAGGACGTATATGATCAAAAAATGCTTGTTCCCGGCAGCCGGTTACGGCACCCGCTTCCTGCCCGCTACCAAAGCCATGCCCAAGGAAATGCTGCCGGTGGTCAACAAGCCACTGATCCAGTATGGCGTTGAAGAGGCACTGGATGCCGGTCTGAGCGAGATATCCATCGTCACCGGGCGCGGCAAGCGTGCTCTGGAAGACCACTTCGACATCAGCTACGAGCTGGAAAACCAGATCAAGGGCACCGACAAGGAAAAATACCTGGTTGGTATCCGTCGTCTGCTCGACGAGTGCTCGTTCTCCTACACCCGCCAGACCGAAATGAAAGGCCTGGGCCACGCCATCCTGACTGGCCGCCCGCTGATCGGCGACGAGCCGTTCGCCGTGGTGCTGGCGGACGACCTGTGCGTGAACCCGGAAGGTGACGGCGTACTGACCCAGATGGTCAAGCTGTACAACCAGTTCCGTTGCTCGATCGTCGCCATCCAGGAAGTCGATCCGCAGGAAACCAACAAGTACGGCGTGATCGCCGGCGACATGATCCGTGACGACATTTTCCGCGTCACCAACATGGTCGAGAAGCCAAAGCCGGAAGATGCCCCGTCGAACCTGGCGATCATCGGTCGCTACATCCTGACCCCGGACATCTTCGACATCATCGCCAACACCGAGCCGGGCAAAGGTGGCGAGATCCAGATCACCGACGCCCTGATGCAACAGGCGCAGAACGGCTGCGTGATCGCCTACAAGTTCAAAGGCAAGCGTTTCGACTGCGGTGGCGCCGAGGGCTACATCGACGCGACCAACTTCTGCTTCGAGAACTACTACAAGACTGGCAAGGCTTACTGATAAGCCGCTACTTGTATCAAAGCTGATAACTGGGGCTGCTTTGCAGCCCTTCGCGGGCACGCCCGCTCCTACAGGTACTGTGCAGGCCTTCAAGGTTGTGCCGGTACTGTGGGAGCGGGCGGGCCCGCGAAGGGGCGCAAAGCGGCCCCAGTGCGTTATGCTGGGCGCCTGCCTAGGAGAGTGAATACATGGCCTACGATTTTGATCTGTTCGTGATTGGTGCCGGGTCCGGCGGTGTGCGCGCGGCGCGGTTTGCCGCCGGCTTCGGCGCAAAGGTGGCAGTGGCCGAGAGCCGCTACCTGGGCGGTACCTGCGTCAACGTGGGTTGCGTGCCGAAAAAACTGCTGGTGTACGGCGCACACGTCGCCGACGAACTGGAGCAGGCCGCAGGCTTCGGCTGGACCCTGGAAGAAGGGCATTTCGACTGGGGCACCCTGATTGCCAACAAGAACCGGGAAATCGAGCGCCTCAACGGCATCTACCGCAACCTGTTGGTCAACAGCGGGGTCACCCTGCTGCAGGGGCATGCGCGCCTGACCGGTGCCAACGAAGTGGAAGTGGATGGCCAGCGCTACACCGCCGAGCACATCCTCATCGCCACCGGTGGCTGGCCACAGGTGCCGGACATTCCGGGCAAGGAACTTGCCATCACCTCCAACGAAGCCTTCTACCTCAAGGACCTGCCACGCCGGGTGCTGGTGGTGGGCGGTGGCTACATCGCCGTCGAGTTCGCCGGCATCTTCCAGGGCCTGGGGGCGGCTACCACGCTGCTGTACCGTGGCGACCTGTTCCTGCGTGGCTTCGACGGTTCGGTGCGCACGCACCTGAAGGAAGAACTGGAAAAGCGCGGCCTCGACCTGCAGTTCAACGCCGACATCCAGCGCATCGACAAGCTCGAGGACGGCAGCCTGAAGGCCACCCTCAAGGATGGTCGCGAATTGGTCATCGATTGCGTGTTCTATGCCACCGGCCGGCGCCCGATGCTGGACAACCTGGGCCTGGAAAACACCGGCGTCGAGCTGGATGCACGCGGTTACATTCGGGTTGACCAGCAGTACCAGACCACCGCGCCGTCGATCCTGGCCATTGGCGACGTGATTGGCCGCGTGCAATTGACTCCGGTGGCTCTGGCAGAGGGCATGGCCGTGGCCCGGCGCCTGTTCAAGCCCGAGCAATACCGCCCTGTGGACTACCAGAACATCCCCACCGCGGTATTCAGCCAGCCGCCCATCGGCACCGTGGGCCTGACCGAGGAGCAGGCGCTGGAGGCCGGGCACAAGGTGCAGGTATACGAGAGCCGCTTCCGTGCGATGAAACTGACCCTGACCGACATCCAGGAAAAGACCCTGATGAAGCTGGTGGTCGATGCCGAGACCGACAAGGTGCTGGGCTGCCACATGGTTGGCCCCGACGCCGGCGAGATCATCCAGGGCCTGGGCGTTGCCCTGAAGGCCGGTGCGACCAAGCAGCAGTTCGACGAAACCATTGGCGTGCACCCGACCGCTGCCGAAGAGTTCGTGACCATGCGCACGGTCACTCGCTGATGCCACTGGCCTCATCGCCGGCAAGCCAGCTCCCACAGGGATTGCACAAGTGCAGAGACCTGCGCAGTACCTGTGGGAGCTGGCTTGCCGGCGATGGGGCCCTTGAATGCCCCGCAATCCTTTGCTCAGCCCATTCCCTTCTATTAATTATCCTCGGTTATAGCCAAAACCAATCACAAGCATGAGCTTTGCCAATGAGCCTTTATCGGGACCAGCGGTTAGGATTCTCTCCATCAACTGATTCCAACCCCATGAAGGAGCGTCTCTCATGCCAATCATCAACAGCCAGGTCAAACCGTTCAACGCCACCGCCTACCACAAGGGCGAGTTCGTCCAGGTCAGCGAAGCCGACCTGAAAGGCAAGTGGTCTGTCGTGTTCTTCTACCCGGCCGACTTCACCTTCGTCTGCCCGACCGAGCTGGGTGACCTTGCTGACAACTACGCCGAGTTCCAGAAGCTGGGCGTGGAAATCTACGGCGTGTCCACCGACACCCACTTCACCCACAAAGCCTGGCACGACACTTCGGACACCATCGGCAAGATCCAGTACCCGCTGATCGGTGACCCGACCCACGTCATCTCGCGCAACTTCGACGTGCTGATCGAAGAAGCCGGCCTGGCCGATCGCGGTACCTTCGTGATCAACCCGGAAGGCCAGATCAAGATCGTCGAACTGAACGACGGTGGTGTAGGCCGCGATGCTGCCGAACTGCTGCGCAAGGTGAAGGCTGCCCAGTACGTTGCCGCTCACCCAGGCGAAGTTTGCCCGGCCAAGTGGAAAGAAGGCGAAGCCACCCTGGCGCCGTCGCTGGACCTGGTCGGCAAGATCTAAGCCGATGCGCATGTCGCGGGCGGTAGCCAGCCGCCAAAGCTGAAGTACATACCGCCCCGTAAAAGCGCCCGGGCGACCTCGCCTGGGCGTTTTTGTATCCGAGTTTTGAAAAAGGAATCGCCCGTATGTTGGACGCCACGCTTAAATCGCAACTGAAAACCTACCTGGAGCGGGTCACCCAGCCGATCGAGATCGTTGCCTCCCTCGACGACGGCGCGAAATCCCGCGAATTGCACGACCTGCTGGTGGAAATTGCCAGCCTGTCGAACCTTATTACCTTCAGCGCGGACGGCAGCGATGCCCGTCGTCCATCGTTCTCGCTGAACCGCCCGGGGGCCGACATAAGCCTGCGCTTCGCCGGCATCCCCATGGGCCACGAATTCACCTCGCTGGTGCTGGCACTGCTGCAAGTCGGTGGGCACCCGTCCAAGGCCAGTGCCGAAGTGATCGAACAGATCCAGGCGCTGGAAGGCGAATTCACCTTCGAAACCTACTTCTCGCTGTCGTGCCAGAACTGCCCGGATGTGGTCCAGGCGTTGAACCTGATGGCGGTGCTCAACCCCAACGTGCGCCACGTGGCCATCGACGGCGCGCTGTTCCAGGCGGAAGTGGAATCGCGCAAGATCATGGCGGTGCCGAGCATCTACCTGAACGGCGAAGTGTTCGGCCAGGGCCGCATGGGCCTGGAAGAAATCCTCGGCAAGATCGACACCAACGCAGCCGGTCGCCAAGCCGAGAAGATCAACGCCAAGGACGCCTTCGACGTGCTGGTGGTCGGTGGTGGCCCAGCCGGCGCTTCGGCAGCCATCTATGCCGCGCGTAAAGGCATCCGCACCGGTATTGCGGCCGAGCGTTTCGGCGGCCAGGTGCTCGATACCCTGGCCATCGAGAACTTCATCTCGGTACAGGAAACCGAAGGGCCGAAGCTGGCCACGGCGCTGGAAGAGCACGTCAAGCAGTACGACGTGGACATCATGAACCTGCAGCGCGGAGAAGCGCTGATCCCGGCCACCGATGGCGGCCTGCACGAAGTACGCCTGGCTGGCGGCGCCTCGCTCAAGGCCAATACCGTGATCCTGGCAACCGGTGCCCGCTGGCGTGAAATGAACGTGCCGGGCGAGCAGGAATACCGCGCCCGTGGCGTGGCTTACTGCCCGCACTGCGACGGCCCGCTGTTCAAGGGCAAGCGCGTGGCGGTGATCGGTGGTGGCAACTCGGGCGTGGAAGCGGCCATCGACCTGGCGGGTATCGTCGCCCAGGTAACGTTGATCGAGTTCGACAGCCAGCTGCGTGCCGATGCGGTACTGCAGCGCAAGTTGCACAGCCTGCCGAACGTGAAGGTGATCACCAGTGCGCTGACCACCGAAGTGCTGGGCAATGGCGAAAAGGTGACCGGCCTGCGTTACAAGGACCGCACCACCGACCAGCAGCATGAAGTGGCGCTGGAAGGCATCTTCGTGCAGATCGGCCTGCTGCCGAACACCGACTGGCTGAAAGGCACCGTCGAGCTGTCGCCGCGTGGCGAGATCATCGTCGATGCCAAGGGTCAGACCAGCATCCCGGGTGTGTTTGCGGCGGGTGACGTGACGACTGTGCCGTACAAGCAGATCGTGATTGCGGTGGGTGAGGGGGCCAAGGCATCGCTGGCGGCCTTTGACCACCTGATCCGCACTTCGGCACCGGCGTAAGCCCGTACCGGCCCTTTCGCGGGCATGCCCGCTCCCACAGGTACTGCACAGGTCTTGAGATTTGTGATGAGTCCTGTAGGAGCGGGCATGCCCGCGAATGCGTCAGAACTGACAAAGCTGAATCTGAGGATGTCTATGATTACTGCAGACACCCTCAGGAACCACACCCATGACCCTGATCAGCCGCGAACCCTGGTGGCTAGTCCCCCCAAAACCCGGGCAGCAAGAGCAGGACCTGCACTGGGGCTACCTGGAAATCTACGCCGACGGCCGCACCGTGTTCGTCGACCAGCGCCCCAGTGACCGGGAGCTGGCCGAGCGCAAGAGCTGCCGCAACTTCCCCGACCCCGAGCCGTGACGGCTCAGCCTTCCAGTTCGGCCAGGCGTGCCTCCAGCGCCGCGATGCGCGCTTCGAGGGCTTCGATGCGCTCTTCCGACACATTGCCACCGCTGCTGCGTGCCCCGCCTTCCTGCTGCCGTGCAGCAAGGATCGCCTCGATTTCCGCCGGGTCGCCCAAGGCATGGGTGTAACGGTCTTCGCGCTGGCCGGCCTGGCGTGGCAGGTGCAAGGCCAGGCCGCGCGAGATCAGGCGCTCCAGCTGGTGCTGGATCTGCTCGGTGTCGTCGAAGTCGTGCAGGCGGTTGCTGCGGGTCAGCAGTTCGTTGAGGGTTTGCGGCCCGCGCAGGAACATCAGGCCCATCAGCACCAGTTGCGCCGGCACCAGCTCCAGCGCCTTGTCCACCCGTTGTTCCCAGCGGTCGGCGCGGCTGCCCATCTGCAGGCGGGTCATGTCTTGCCCTTCGAGGGCGCGCAGGGCCTGGCCGACCTGGCCTTGGGTGAGGTTCATCACCGGCTCGCGACTGGTCTTCTGGTTGCAGGCCAGGACCAGGGCGTTGAGGGTCAGCGGGTAGCTTTCCGGGCTGGTGGCCTGCTTCTCGATCAGCGAGCCGAGAATACGGATCTCGATGCTGTTGAAGCGGCCTTCGCCGACGGTTTCGTGTTCTGACATGGCCCTGTCTCATTGCTGGGGAAAGGCCACTAGCCTAGGTAAAGCGCCAGGCTTAAGCAATCACTGGGATCATCGCCGGCAAGCCAGCTCCCACAGGTACAGCACAAGCCGTAAGGCCGGCACTATCCCTGTGGGAGCTGGCTTGCCTGCGAAAGGGCCGCAAAGCGGCCCCGGCAAACTCAAGCGTTGCGCCGCTCTTCAGCCTGGCACGCCGCCGCGGTAAACAGCACATCGGTCGAAGAGTTCAGCGCCGTCTCGGCCGAATCCTGCAGCACGCCGATGATGAAGCCCACCGCCACCACCTGCATGGCAATTTCGCTAGGGATGCCAAACAGGCCGCACGCCAGCGGAATCAGCAGCAGCGAGCCACCGGCCACACCCGAGGCGCCGCAGGCACAGACCGCCGCCACCACGCTAAGCAGCACGGCGGTCGGCAGGTCCACCGGAATACCCAGAGTATGCACCGCCGCCAGGGTCAGCACGGTAATGGTGATGGCGGCACCGGCCATGTTGATGGTCGCACCCAGCGGGATCGATACCGAGTAGGTGTCTTCATGCAGGCCAAGGCGCTCCGACAGGGCCAGGTTGACCGGGATGTTGGCCGCCGAGCTACGGGTGAAGAACGCGGTGATACCGCTTTCGCGCAGGCACAGCAGGGTCAGCGGGTAGGGGTTGCGGCGGATTTTCCAATACACGATCAGCGGGTTCATCACCAGCGCCACGAACAGCATGCAGCCGATCAGCACCGCCAGCAGGTGCAGGTAGCCGAGCAGGGCGTCCAGGCCCGACTGGGCCAGCGTGGCGCTGACCAGGCCGAAGATGCCCAGCGGGGCGAAGCGGATGACCACGCGCACGATCAGGGTCACGCCATTGGACAGGTCCTCGACCACGGTGCGGGTGGTTTCGCCGGCATGGCGCAGGGCCACGCCCAGGCCGATGGCCCAGGTCAGCACACCGATGAAGTTGGCGTTGAGCAGGGCGTTGATCGGGTTGTCGACCGCACTCAGCAGCAGGTTCTGCAGCACCTCGGTGATGCCGCCCGGCGCGCTCAGCGTAGCGTCGCCGGTGCTCAGCACCAGGTTCGACGGGAACAGCATGCTGGCGACCACCGCGACTACCGCGGCGCCGAAGGTACCCAGCAGGTACAGCCAGAGGATCGGGCGGATATGGGTTTCCTGGCCGTGGCGGTGGTTGGCGATCGAGGCCATGACCAGGATGAACACCAGCACGGGTGCCACCGCCTTGAGGGCGCTGACGAACACCTTCCCGAGGAACGCCATGTCGCGGGCGATGGCGGGCGCGAGCAGGGCCAGGGCGATGCCGGCGATCAGGCCGATGACGATCTGCGTCACCAGGCTGGTGCGGTTGAGGAAGCGGAAGACGGGGGTCATGTGCAGCGATATCCCAGCATGTTCAAAAAGGGCGCGACTTTACCATAGACCTTCGTCGAGCAGGGCGGCCTGAAAAAGTCAGCGCCCGCGCCGCCGCGACACCCGCGCCTCGATGTTCTTGCGCCCGATCAGCAGTGGCGGCTTTTCCACTACCGGCTCGTCCGCCAGCCACTTGTACATCACCAGGCAGTCCACCAGCCCCAGGCGGGCATGGCGGTAGGCCTTGGGCAGGTGTCCAACGGTTTCGAAGCCCAGCTTGTGCCACAGCGCCACCGCTACCTCGTTGGTGGCCACCACCGAGTTGAACTGCAGGGCCAGAAAGCCCTCCTGGCGTGCCTGTTTCTGTGAGTGCTCGCACATCAACCGCGCAACGCCGCGGCCGCGTGCTGTTTCACAGACCATGTAGCCGCAATTGCCCACGTGCCCACCAGGCCCGGCGGCATTGGCCTTGAGGTAATACGAACCCAGCAGCTCGCCGTCTTCCTCGGCCACGAATGTGCGCACGGGCAGTTCCAGCCACAGCTGGCGGGCCTGATCGAAGCTAAGGGCCGGGTCGAATGCGTAGGTTTCACGGGCCTGTACGACGGCCTGGAAGGTGGGCCAGAAGCGTTCGAAGTCTTCCGGTGTCATGGGGCGGATGTGGATCATGCGGGTTCCTGCAAGGGCTGGGCCGCCCAGTCTGGGTGGCGCGGCGCCGTCGCGCAAGGGCGGCGACGCCAATTGCGCTCAGCCGTTGGCCTTGCCCACCGCATCCATGGCACGTGCCGAGTAGACCAGCGCGGCACCGGCGTTCATCGCCACGGCCACGCCAAGGGCCTCGGCGATTTCCTCGCGGCTGGCGCCGTGCTTGACGGCCTGCTGCGAATGCACCGCGATGCAGCCATCGCAGCGTGTGGTCACGGCCACGGCGAGGGAGATCAGCTCGCGGGTCTTGGCGTCCAGGTGGTTGGTCTTGGCCCCTGCGCCGCTGGCGGTCATGTAGCCGGCCACGGTGTCAGGGGAAAGCTGCTTGAGATCGCCGATGCCGGCCATCAACTGCTTACGGTAGGCGTCCCAGTCCATCATGCTCATCGTCTTCACCTTGGGGAGGTTGCGAGTGGAGCTTTCAGGCTAGTCGAAGAGTGGAAAGTGTGAGGCTTGTACTTTGGTTGGTTGCGCGCAGGCCTTTTGGCTGCGCGCAACCACACCGATCAGATGTAGATGAACACCAGCACCAACGCCGCGACGAACGCCCACTTCTCCAGGTAGTAACGCGTGCGGTTGCGCTTCTTCATCGCCTTGCCACGTTCGCGGATCTTGTAGATGCGGGTGAACAGACGGTTGATGCCACCGGTCTTGTCGCCGGCATCATTGGGTGCGGCGGCAGCGGCCATGACGTTGCGGCTGAACCAGCGGTTGAACGCGGTCGCCCAGCGGTACTTGAGCGGGCGTTCAACGTCGCAGAACAGGATGATGCGGTTGTGCTCGGTGGTATTGGCCGCGTAGTGGATGTAGGTCTCGTCGAAGACCACGCCTTCGCCATCGCGCCAGGAATACTTCTCACCGTCCACGTCGATGTAGCAACCGTCGTCGTTCGGCGTGTCCAGGCCCAGGTGGTAGCGGTACGAACCGGCATACGGGTCACGGTGGCGCACCAGCTTGGCGCCCGGCGGCAGGGTGGCGAACATGGCGGCCTTGACCGTGCCGATGCCTTTGAGCAACTCGGTGGTGCGTGGGCACAGGGTCATCGCCGACGGGTGGCTTTCGCCGTACCACTTCAGGTAGAAGCGCTTCCAGCCGGTCTTGAAGAATGAGTTGAAACCGACATCATCGTAATTGTCGGACTTCTTGATTTCGCCTACATGCAGCAGCTGTTGGGCTTCTTCGCGGATCTCCTGCCAGTGGTCCTGCAGCGTCTGCAGTTCAGGGAAGGCCTCTACCGGCAGGTAAGGCTTGGCCGGGTGCCTGGAAAACAGGTACAGGAAGCTGTTGACCGGGGCCAGGAAGCTGGAGTGGTCGCCCAACTGACGGGTCAGCTTGTGGCGAACGCGACCGCGCAGGTGAACATAGGCGATCGAGAGGACGAAGATGAGGACTAAGGCGATTTTCATGGGCGGATACGTCAAGTAATGGCCATGCGTGATGGCTAAGCCCGCCAGCATAAACAATCGAGCCGATGCTTTGTAGGAGAATGTTACGCAGCGATGGCAGACCTTGGTACAAGCGTCACCGCTGTACCAAGGTCTGCATGGCGATGCATCAGGCCAGAGTGACCTCGATGCGGCCATCCGTGATGCGATGGTCCTTGCCTTGGTAGCCGATTACATAGTCAGTAAAATCGGCGGTCAGGGTCTTTTTATCCCCGTTCCACTCATGCTTCAGGCGGCCCCCGCTCAGGGGATAGTGCATACCGCCAATCGAGAAGAACAGGCGTGCATATTGTTCACTGAACAGCATCATGATGCCTTGGATAGCGTTGTCCACTTGCTGTCTGGCAATGAGTTGGATGCGCCCGTCCTGAAGTACCTTGGTTTCGATGGTTCGAGCGTCAAGGTTACCCATCGAAGGGAAAATAGCGGGGTCGAGGTTGGCGGTGACCCGGCCGGTGCCGTTGGTCCTTGCATCGTCGGCCAGTGACAAGGACAACGAGCCATCCACGATCTCGACCATGCCCATGGTGTGTTCAATGGTGTAGTGGAACGTTGCGGCAAATGCCTTGGAAGTCTCATCCATCTCGGTAATATCGATTGAGCCCCCGGTCGCCCAACCTGAGCGACCAATCGAAGTCGAACCGAAATAGGCGTTGATCTCGGCTTTCTCGCCTTCACCGATCTTGAGGGATGCGCCCGCCACCAGGTAACGTTCCGGGATATTCAGGAATATATAGCTATAAGCGGTATCTGATCCCTCCGTGTACTGAATGGCGAAAAATGAGCGGTTGCCATTACTGACATCTGTATCTATGACATCAGTCGTGAACTCGCGCTCACGCTGGTTGCCCCACTTCAGTTGCGCTTGCATGGCAGGCTGGGTATTCCGTGTTTGCTGGTGCTGTTTCATGACCGTATCTATGTGATTGAATTGAGGCCTCAGCGTATGGTTTGGGGCCTTGCCCGCGAAACTGACAGACCTGCGGGTTTCCCAACGCATCAGTACGTGCTTTGCCATCTCGAGGAGCGGCACGATGACACCGGTCAGCGGACGAATCGAAAAACCATTCAAGCGCCTGTTCTTCGCCTTGCCGGTGAGCGATGCCCAGCGCCGTGTGCTGGCCCAGTGGCGACGTGGCCTGGGCCTGCGCAGCGGCAAGCCAGTGCCGGCCGCCAACTTCCATGTGACACTGCTGTTTCTCGGCGATGTGGATACCGCCCATGTGCCTGCGATTTGCGCGGCGGTCGACCAGCTGGCACTACCGGCCACGGCACCACGACTGATACTGGACCGCTTGCAGGTGTGGCAGCGGGCCAGCGCCCTGGTGCTGGAGGCGCAACAGACCCCACCGGCCCTGTTGCAACTGGTGTACAGCTTGCAGCAGGCGCTGCTGCCGTTGGGGGTGGAAGCGGCCGACCGCGAGTATCGCCCGCACCTGACGCTGGCCAGGGATTACCGCGGCCAGCCGCCAGAAGCCAGCAGCGCGCCGGATTTCTACCTCGCCGCCCGCCATTTCACACTGTACGAGTCGCGCAAGGGCGCTTACTGGCCATTGGCGCAATGGCCGCTTTCAAGCTGATTCAGGCCATGGCCTCGCAGTCTGCGAACATCTGCTCGCCCAGCGTGCGTGCAGTGTGCAGATGCGCTGCCGGGGCTGCTCTGCAGCCCATCGCCGGCAAGCCGGCTCCCACATCGACCGCATCGGTTTCAAGCCATGTGCAGTCCCTGTGGGAGCCGGCTTGCCGGCGATGAGGCCAGGGCAGGCCATGCAAGACAGTTGCAGCTATCTCGACCGCATTGACCTCAAGAGCTTTGCAGTCCCTGTGGGAGCCGGCTTGCCGGCAATGGGGCCCTGACAGGCCATGCAGGACAGTTGCAGCTATCTCGACCGCGTTGACCTCAAGGGCTTTGCTATCCCTGTGGGAGCCGGCTTGCCGGCGATGAGGCCAGGGCAGGCCATGCAAGACAGTTGCAGCTATCTCGACCGCGTTGACCTCAAGGGCTTTGCTATCCCTGTGGGAGCCGGCTTGCCGGCGATGAGGCCAGGGCAGGCCATGCAAGACAGTTGCAGCTATCTCGACCGCGTTGACCTCAAGGGCTTTGCTATCCCTGTGGGAGCCGGCTTGCCGGCGATGAGGCCAGGGCAGGCCATGCAAGACAGTTGCAGCTATCTCGACCGCGTTGACCTCAAGGGCTTTGCTATCCCTGTGGGAGCCGGCTTGCCGGCGATGAGGCCAGGGCAGGCCATGCAAGACAGTTGCAGCTATCTCGACCGCATTGACCTCAAGAGCTTTGCTGTCCCTGTGGGAGCCGGCTTGCCGGCGATGGGGCCAGGGCAGGCGATTACACTGGCAGGCTCTGGTACGGCAATTCATCCCCGGGCTGCGGTCGAACTGGCGCTTGTACTCGCGGCTGAACTGCGAGGTGCTCTGGTACCCCACCCGGTGCGCGGTCTGCGCCACTCCCAGGCCTTCGCCGATCAGCATCTGCTGCGCCTTTAGTAGCCGCAGGCGCTTGAGGTACTGCATCGGTGCCATGTCGGTGCAGCGCTTGAAGTGCTCGTGGAAGGTCGAAACGCTCATGTTGGCGCGCGCGGCCAGTGCTTCGACGCTCAGCGGCTCGGTGTAGTGTTCGCGCAGGTGGGCAAGGGCGGCGCCGATGCGGGCGAAGTGCCCTTGTTGCTCCACCAGCGCCCGCAACACCCCCGCCTGTGGGCCGCGCAAGGCGGTGTACAGCACCTCGCGCACCCGCGCCGGCCCCAGCACCTTGGCGTCCACTGGGTCCTGCAGGCAGCGCAGCAGCCGTTCCACGCATTCGCGCATCGGCGCATCGAGTGCCGCTGAGGTCATCGACTGCGGGGTTTGCGCCTGCACCGCGGCATCCGGCGCCAGGGCCATGCTTTGCACCAGTTCACCCAGCACGCCGCGGTCGATGTCCACCGCCACGCCCAGCAACGGTGCTTCGGGGGTGGCGAAGGTTTCGCACATGAACGGCACCGACAGTGCCTGCACCAGGTAATGCCCGGCGCCGTACTCCAGGGTACGCGGCCCCAGGCGTGCCAGCTTGCTGCCCTGGGCCAGGATCATCAGGCTGGGTTCGTAGATCTGCGGGCTGCTGGCCACATAGTGGTCCCAGCTCAGCACCTGCACCTGGGGCAGGTGCGTGGGCACGAAGCCCGGGCGCGTGGCGAGGCTGCGGATCAGTGTGCAAAGCGGCGCATTGGCGTCGACGTGGCGGGTCAGTTGCATGATGGACCTGGGCAGAGGATCAGACAGTCTGATCATCGCAGAATGAACGCTCGGCGCCAGGTGCTGCATGGCATCTTCGGAGAATCAGGCATCGATGCCGGAGAATCAGCCGTGGGCGAGGCGGCGCATGGCGCGCAGAATGCGCCGCCTGAATCGTTTCACTTCATAGCGAGGCCCTGCATGTACACCGCCATCGGTTACGCCGCCCAGACCCCCACCAGCCCTCTGGCTCCCATGACCTTCGAGCGTCGCAGCCCGCGCCCTGACGACGTCGCCATCGATATCCTGTACTGCGGCGTGTGCCACTCCGACATTCACCAGGCGCGCAACGAATGGGGCATTGCCGTGTACCCGCTGATGCCTGGCCACGAGATCATCGGCCGCGTCACCGCGGTGGGCGACAAAGTGACCGCGCACAAGGTCGGCGACCTGGTCGGCGTTGGCTGCATGGTCGACTCGTGCCGCCACTGCGAAGCCTGTGCCAAGGACCTGGAGCAGTACTGCCTGGAAGGCCCGACCATGACCTACGCCACCCCGGACCGGGTCGACGGTAGCAACACCATGGGCGGTTATTCCAGCAGCATCGTGGTCAGCGAGCACTTCGTGGTGCGCATCCCGGCCGGCATGGACCTGCCAAGTGCCGCGCCAATCCTCTGCGCTGGCATCACCACCTATTCGCCGCTCAAGCACCACGGTGTCGGCCCCGGTCACAAGATCGGCATCCTCGGCATGGGCGGCCTGGGCCACATGGCCATCAAGCTGGCCAAGGCCCTGGGCGCCGAAGTGACCCTGTTCACCCGTTCCCAGGCCAAGGCCGAGGAAGCCCGTCGCCAGGGTGCCGACCATGTGATCGTGTCCACCGATGCCGAGCAGATGCACGCCGCGGCGGGCCGTTTCGACTTCCTGCTCGACACCATTCCGGTGCAGCACGACCTCAACCCGTACCTGGAAACCCTGAAATTCGATGGCGTGCACATCCTGGTCGGCCTGATCGAGCCGATCGACCCGGCGGTACATGCGGCCAATCTGGTGATGAAACGCCGGGTGCTGGCGGGGTCGTTGATCGGTGGTATTGCCGAGACCCAGGAAGTGCTGGATTTCTGTGCCGAGCACGCGATTCGTTGTGATATCGAGTTGCTGGATATCCGCAACATCAACCAGGCGTATGAGCGGATGATTGCCGGGGACGTGAAATACCGGTTCGTGATCGATATGGCTACTTTGCAGGGCTGATGGTTGCCTGCCCCGGCCTCTTCGCGGGCTCGCCCGCTCCCACAGGTACTGCACAGACTTCGTAAGCTGTGATTTACCTGTGGGAGCGGGCGAGCCCGCGAATAGGCCAGTACAGGCAATGAAGATGCTGGATCTGTTACCAGGCCAATGCCCTGTCCCAGCCTTTCCAGAACAACCACCGCCGTACCTCGCCATGCGCCCCGGTACCGATCTGCCAGGCCGGCCGCCCGTTGTCCAGGGCAATCACCGAAACGAACCCGGCATGGCTCGCCGCTACCAGCGTACGCCCGTCCGCACTGATATCCAGCGCACTGATGGTCGACCCCAGGTAATGCTGCCAATGCTCCATGCCATCTTCGCCAAATGCCCGCAGATAACCATAGGCATCCCCCACGATGTACTCGCCGTCGCGCGCCACGCCGGCATACACCCGTGCGCCATCCTGTACCAGCGGGGTACGCGGGTCCTGGCTGTAGTAGTCGGTATCCAGCCCCGGCAAGTCGGCCACCCTGACAGCCAGCGTGGCACCGCTATAGAAATGGCAGGCATTGACTATCAACTGGTCACCCGCGCGATTGAACAGCGCAAAGTGCGGATACTCGCTGGCCGGGCCGATTGCCGCCACGGGCCTGAGCTGGTCGTCCAGTACCAGGTGACGGCTGCCTTGCTCGCCGACCACGATCAACCGGCCATCCGCCGACACCGCACCGTGCTCCATGCTCAGCCCGAGGCTGATGTCGTCGGGGTCGGTGCCTTCGTCCAGCTCGTCGAGCACCCGCGCCTGGTGCGGCAGCAGGCGGGTCGCGCCGTGGCGCGTCAGCAGGAAGATACCTTCGGCACTCACCAGCAGCACCCGCTGGCCATCCGGGAAGGGGATCAGCGCGGTCGGCGTGGGCGGCAGGTCGAATGGCTCGAACGGGTAACCCGGCGGCAACCCCTCCAGCCCCGTGGGCCAGGCCAGGCGCAGCACCTGCGGGCCGCCCCAGCCATCGGTCACGCGTATGCCCTCGGCATTGGCCAGGGCGAAATAGCGGCGGGCCGGGCAGCGGCCGAAGTGATCGACGCCGATCACCGGGGTCACCCCGAGAGGGTCGATGCGCACCACCTGGCCTTTGTCATGCGGCATGCCGATACGTGCCAGCAGGCTGCCATCCTCCAGCAGCAGGACGTTGCCGATGCCTTGCCCGTGCTCCTTGATCAGCGGCAGCAATGGGTGGTGGGCGGGCGGCCAGGCTTCGCGGAAGGCTTGCTGCTCGAAGGTTTCGACGCCAGGCCGGTTGGCTGCTTGCAGGGCTTGCAGCCAGGCGTCGAGCAAATGCTCGGTGGCTTGCGGCAGGGGCTCTTCGAGGTCATCCCAGCCTTGCGCGCGGCCCTGCGCGACATAGTCGTTGACGGCCTGGGCATAGGCAGTGACCGCCTGCTGCCACTGTTGCTGCTGGGAGTGCTGCTGGTCCATGAGCGGATCGGGCTCCTTGTTGCATACGCGTTCGCACAAAGCGCGCATGTTACTCCTTCTGCCCGCCTCGCGGTTGTGAGCCCCCGGCTTGACGCGTACCATGCCGGGCATTCCTTCCAATAACAAAGCGTGCGTCCACACCCCTGCAAGCGGGTGGCTGGCGTGCGTCCTGTTGCCTTGCCTGCGGAGAAGCGGTTTGCACCCATGAACGGACCCACACCCACCAACATGCCACCCACGGCGGGTAGCGGCAGCTGGCTGAGCGTCATTGCCCTGGCCCTGGCGGCCTTCATCTTCAACACCACCGAGTTCGTCCCGGTGGCGCTGCTCAGCGACATTGGCCGCAGCTTCGACATGAGCACCGCGCAGGTCGGCCTGATGCTGACCATCTACGCCTGGGTAGTGGCGCTGGCCTCGCTGCCGATGATGCTGCTGACCCGCAACATCGAGCGGCGGCGCCTGTTGCTGTTCGTGTTCCTGGTGTTCATCGTCAGCCACTTGCTGTCGTGGCTGTCACAGAGCTTTGCCATGTTGCTGGTCAGCCGCATCGGTATTGCCCTGGCGCATGCGGTGTTCTGGGCCATCACCGCCTCCCTGGCGGTGCGCGTGGCGCCGCCAGGGCAGCAGGCCAAGGCGCTGGGCCTTTTGGCCACTGGCACCACCCTGGCCATGGTCCTGGGCATCCCGCTGGGCCGCGTGGTGGGCGAAGCGCTGGGCTGGCGCATCACCTTCCTGAGCATTGCCGGGGTGGCGCTGGCGACCATGCTGTGCCTGATGAAGTCGCTGCCGCTGCTGCCCAGCCAGAACTCGGGCTCGCTGCGCAGCCTGCCGATCCTGTTCAAGCGCCCGGCGCTGGTGATCACCTATGTGCTGGTGACGTTGGTGATTACCGCGCAGTTCACTGCCTACAGCTACATCGAACCGTTCGCCCTGCACGTGGCGCAGATAGGCGGTGAGCGCACCACGTTGTTGCTGCTGCTGTTCGGCGGTGCCGGGGTGTTCGGCTCGTTGCTGTTCAGCCGTTACAGCGACCGCTTCCCGCATGGCTTCCTGGTAGGGTCGATCGGCCTGCTGGCGGCGTGCCTGTTGCTGCTGTTGCCGCTGTCGGGCAACTTCTACGTGTTCGCTGCGTTGAGCATGTTCTGGGGTGTAGCGATCCTCAGCTTCAGCCTGTCGCTGCAGTCCAAGACCCTGAAACTGGCGTCCGATGCCACCGATGTGGCCATGGCGCTGTTCTCGGGTATCTACAACATCGGTATTGGCGGTGGCGCGTTGCTGGGCAGTATCGTCAGCAGCCAGCTGGACGTGGCGGATATCGGCCTGGTGGGCGGTAGCGTGGCGGTGGTCGGGTTGCTGCTGGCTGTGGCCAGCACCCGGCGGTTCCGCGAGGCGCTGGGCGGGGGGGCAGGGCATTCCTGAATGACCGCGCTGTTTTTTTCGCGGGCACGCCCGCTCCCACAGGTACTGCATCAACTTCAGGCGCGATGCAGTACCTGTGGGAGCGGGCGTGCCCGCGAAGAGGCCGGTACTGGCAATAGCGGGCTCAAGCCAGTACGGCAGCCCACGCAGAAATCAACAACACCCCCGCCAACACCTGGTTGAACACCCGCAACCGCCGCGGTGCCTGCAACCATCGCGCGCTGCCCACCCCCAGCAGCGCCCACGCCGCCATGCATGGCAGGGCAATCAGCAAGAACACCAGCGCCAGTTGCCATACCGGCAACGACGGCGCGGCAAACACCCCGACCACCGCCACGGCCATCAACCACACCTTGGGGTTCACCACCTGCAACGAGGCCGCACTGAGTGCACTGAAGCCTTGCGCCGTGGCCGCCTGCAGCGGGGCGGCAGCACTGCGCAGCATCTTCCACGCCAGCCAGCTCAACCACAAAACCCCGGCCCAGCTCATCAACTGCTGGGCCAGCGGGTGGCGCAGCAGCAGTTCACCCAGCCCCAGGCCCACCATCAGCACGATCGCTGCTGCTGCACCGCAGGCCGCCACGATCGGCGCCAGGCTCGCGCGCAGGCCAACGCGGGCGCCATGGGCGAGTATCAACAGGTTGGTCGGCCCCGGGCTGATGCTGGACACCAGGGCAAACAGGATGAAGGGCAACAACGACTGCGACATGATCAAGGGCTCCGGATAAACGAAGCACCATGCTCGCTGCCTGCCGCCTTTCAGTCTGGAAGGTTTGAGCAGCGCCTGCGGTAGTCGGCCGGGGTCAGCTGGTAGGCACGGCGGAACCAGCGCCCCAGGTGGCTCTGGTCGGCAAAGCCCAGGGCCATGGCCACTTCGGTGGGTGTCTGGCCCCGGGCGAGCAGGCGCCGCGCCCGGGCCAGGCGCAGCTGGATCAGATAGGCATGTGGCGCCAGGCCGAATGCGCCCTTGAACGCGCGGGTCAGGCGGAAGCGGTCGATGCCACAGGCCTGGGCCAGGTCTTCCAGGCCGATGTCGCGCTCCAGGTTGGCGTGCAGGTAATCCCGTGCGCGCTGTGCGGTCAGCGGCAGTCGCGGGTCCGGGTTCAGGCGTCGGCGCCAGTGCAGGTGGCGGGTCAGGCAGGCCAGCAGGTCGTCCATGGCCGTCTGCCGGACAATGCGCAAGTCCTGGGTATGCACGGCCTGGAAGGCGAGGGCAGTGGCACGCGCCAGGCGCTCATCGTGGCACAAGGTATCGGCGAAGCTGGGCAGGCTGTCGCTTGGCGCGTGTTCGAACAGTGCCCGCAGTTGGCTGTCCACCCAGGTGGGTTCCAGGTACAGGGTCGAATAGGTGAAGCCGTCCTCGGTGGGCGCATGGCCGTCATGGATTTCACCGGGCTCCAGCAGGAACACGTGCCCCGGCGTGCTGCGATGGCGTACTCGCCGGCAATCGAATTGCTGCACGCCCTGCTCGGTAACGCCAACCAGGAAGCTGTCGTGCCAGTGCGGGTCGTAGGCATGCCCGATGAAATGCGCGCGGACCGACTCGATGCCGGTGTCGGCGTCTTGCTTGAGGTCGATCCAGTTGCTCATGGGGCGTGCCGTGGCAGAAATCGCTACCTTAGCGCAACGGCCAGGCTCAGTCTGGAACGATTGTGCAGCCGTTGGTCAGCGCCCGGTTACGCAAGGCCTCGAAGCGTTCGCGCAGCCACAGGTGCAGTTGCGCCACCGCGGGCGTGAGCTGCTTGCGGTGCGGGCACACCAGGGTGACCGGGGCGGGCTCACCGAGGTGCTCGGGGAGGATGATTTCCAGCTCGCCGGCCGCGATGTTGGCGCTTACGTCCAGCCACGACTTGTAGACGATGCCTTCGCCCTGCAAGGCCAGGCGGCGGATCACATCGGCATCGTCGCTGACCAGTGGCCCGCGCACCTGCACGGTGCGGTTGCCCACTCGCCACTTGTCGTAGACCCGGTTGTGCTGCATGTACAGCAGGCAGGCATGCTGCTGCAGGGCGTCGGGGGTGAGCGGGCGGCCGTGACGAGCCAGGTATTCGGGCGCGGCCACCAGCACCCGGCGGTTCCAGTCGGCCAGCGGCAGGGCAATGTAGTTGGCGTCCTGGTTGAGGCCATAGCGGATCGCCACATCTACCGGGTCGCGGTTGAGGTCGGCGATCTGGTCGGACAGCAGGAAGCGCAGGTGCAGGGCCGGGTGCTCGCGGCGGAAGGCGCTCAGCCACGGCAGCAGCATGTTGCGGCCCAGGTCGGACGGTGCCGACACCTGCAGGGTACCGCGCAGGGTGTTGGCGTTGCCATGCAGGTCTTCACGCCCCTGGCGCAGGCTCTCCAGCACATTCAGGGCCGTCGGCAGGTACAGCTCGCCTTCGGCGGTCAGGCGCAGGCTGCGGGTGGTGCGGGCGAACAGGCGCACGTCCAGATCGCGCTCCAGGCGCTTGATCGCGGCGGCCACCTGCCCCGGCAGCAGTTCGGCCTCGTGGGCGGCGGCGGTGAAGCTGCCCAGCACGCTGCTGCGGACGAACAGTTCGAGGTCGGCGATGCGCAGCATTTTCACTCCTGGGATGAAAGTGTTGCTGCATTGTGCCGGTTTTTCTTTTCTGCAGGAAAGATAAGATGCCCGGCAAATCCCCTGTTCATTCCCGGAGTTGTTGCATGGATACCGTCTCGCTGGCCAAGCGCCGCTACACCACCAAAGCCTACGATGCCTCGCGCCGTATTCCCCAGGCCACTGTCGATGCCTTGCTCGAACAACTGCGCCACAGCCCGTCTTCGGTCAACTCGCAGCCGTGGCATTTCATCGTTGCCGACAGCGCCGAAGGCAAGGCCCGCCTGGCCAAGAGCACCACAGAGCGCTATGCCTACAATTCGCCGAAGATCCTCGATGCCTCGCATGTGATCGTGTTCTGCACCCGCACCGAAATAACCGAAGCGCACCTGAATGCCGTGCTCGACCAGGAAACTGCCGATGGCCGCTTCCGCCATGATCAGGCGCGTGCCGGGCAGAACCAGAGCCGCCGGCATTACGTCGACCTGCACCGCTTTGACCAGAAGGACGTGCAGCACTGGATGGAAAAGCAGACCTACCTGGCGTTGGGTACTGCCTTGCTGGGGGCTGCGGCACATGGGCTGGATGCCACGCCGATCGAGGGCTTCGACAGCAAGATTCTCGATGCCGAGCTGGGCTTGCGCGAGCATGGGTTCACCAGTGTGGTCATTCTCAGCCTGGGCTATCGCAGCGAGACGGACTTCAACGCTGGCTTGAACAAGTCGCGGTTGCCGGCTTCGCAGGTGTTCACCTTCCTGTGAGACTGCCCGGGGCCGCCCTGCGGCCCTTTCGCGACGCAAGGCCGCCCCCACAGGATGGCATCGCCTTCAAGGCTTTCACAGGCCTCATGAACTGGCATATGTCCGGCATATGCCGCATACTTGTCGGCAAACGCCGGAAAGGAGAGCGCCATGCTTGCCGAAGTGCTTCGCGACAACGGTTACCACGAGTACCGGGCGCGCCTGCATGCACTGCTGGAAATCCCCGAACTCGCCAGTGACTTCGAAATCCACACCCGCATCACCCATGGCTTCGCTGCCACCTGGCTGGTGAAACTGACCGAACTCGGCGTATTCACCCCTGTGGAGCGTGACCAGATCATTCCCCTGCGCACGCTGAAAACCCGCATCGAACGTGACCAGCCACTGACCGTGGAAGAAAGCGACCGGCTGTTCCGCTCGGCCCATATCACCGCCATGGCCGAAGCCGTGTTCGGTGAGGCTGGCAAGGCCAAGCGCTGGCTGTCCAAGCCCAAGGAGCGCTTCTCGGGGCTGACGCCGATGCAGATGCTCACCACCCAGCAGGGCACCACCCAGGTCGAAGAGATGTTGCTGCAGATCGCCGAGGGCTTCGGCCTGTGATTCTGTGGCGTATCAGCGCCTATGCAGACTTGAGCGGAACGGGCGGCTTGCGTGTCAGCGGCCGCTGGCACCAGGCGGGCCGGCCAGTGGTGTATGCCGCCACCAGCCCAGCCGGGGCAATGCTGGAGGTGCTTGTGCACCTGGAGATCGACCCTGAGGATTTCCCCACCACCATGCGGCTGCTGCGTATCGAGTTGCCCGACACCGTTTCGCAAGCGCAGTTGCCCGCCTTGCAGCCGGGCTGGTCGAGCCAGACCGAACTGACCCGGGGCCTGGGCAACCGCTTTCTGGATGAGTGCTCGGCATTGCTGTTGCCGGTGCCGAGCGCGATCATGCCCAGCACCACCAATTACCTGTTCAACCCGCGCCATCCGCAGGCAAACAGCGCCAGGCTCGAGGTCGAGGACTTCACCCCGGACAGCCGGCTGTTCTAGGGCCGGTTCACCAAAGTGCCGCTGATGCCGCTGTCAGCACCCGGCCAAACACTTCGAGCGCCTTGTCCACTTCAGCGTCGTTGCTGAAACGCCCGATGCTCAGCCGCACGCTGTTGCGTGCCTGGCGTTCATCCAGCCCCAGCGCGAGCAGCACATGCGAGGCCGCATTGCTCGCCGAGTTGCAGGCCGAGGTGGTCGACAACGCCAGCTCGCTGGCCAGCGCCGCGCTGTTGAAGCCCTTGCTGTCGATACACAGGTTCAGCGTATGGGGAATGCGCTGGTTGGCGCAGCCGTTGAGGGTGACGCCGGGCAGGGCCAGCAGGCCTTCGCGCAAGCGCCTGGCCAGTTGCTCGAGGCGCTGGTGTTCGCTGTCGCCGGGCTGGCCGGCCAGGGCAAAGGCGCTGCCCATGCCGGCAATCTGGTGGGTCGCCAGGGTGCCGGAGCGCAGGCCTTGCTCATGGCCGCCACCGTGCATCTGCGCACGCATCAGCGTGCGGGCGCGTGGCCCCACGTAGAGCGCACCGATGCCCTTGGGCCCATACACCTTGTGCGCCGAGAACGACATCAGGTCCACGGCCATGGCGCTCAGGTCGATGGCCAGTTTGCCCACCGCCTGCGCCGCATCCACGTGCAGCAGGGCACCGTGGGCACGTACCTGTTCGCCAATCGCGGCAAAGTCGGTGATCGTGCCCAGTTCATTGTTCACCGCCATCAGCGATACCAGGCGGGTGTCGGCGCGCAACGCTGCCTGCACCGCCGCAGGCTGAATCAGGCCGGCGGCATCCGGTGCCAGGCGGGTAACGGCCCAGCCCTGGCGCTCCAGTTCGGCCACCGTGTCGAGCACGGCCTTGTGTTCCAGTTGGCTGGTGATGAGGTGCCCGGGTTTGCCGAGGCCCTGGGCAATGCCCTTGAGCGCCAGGTTGTTGGATTCGGTCGCACCTGAGGTCCAGACCAGTGCATCGGCCTGTGCGCCGACGCGTTCGGCCACTTGCTGGCGGGCCTGCTCCACGGCGTGGCGGGCGGCCTGGCCGAAGGCATGGCCACTGGACGCCGGGTTGCCGAAGTTGGCCTGGCTGCCAAGGCAGGCGAGCATGGTTTCGATGACCCGGTCGTCGACCGGAGTGGTGGCGGCGTAATCGAAGTAGAGCGGGGCGCTGGGCATTGGGGCGAGTCCGTTTCTGTCGCCGTGAAATCGGCGATCGTTGGAGCAAGCGTACCCTCTGCTCGAGAGATATTTTTCGCTTCCGCCGGCTCTATTCTCAGGATGCGCAATAAAAATTTCTCTCTATTGATCTTTTCCTGGAAAATTTTTCTCCGCATCGCGAGGGACTCAGCAAAGGCCCCTCGTCAGCCTCTTCAGGCTGGTGCCAAGGCCCTCTCTTCCTCGGCCACCACACGTTCGCACAACTCGGTGATCTGCTCGCGCATCCAGCGGTTGGCCGGGTCCTGATCGGTGCTTTCATGCCAGTACAGGTGTGTTTCCAGCGCAGGCACCTCCACCGGCAGTGGCTGGTAACGCAACTGATGACGGCGGGCGAAGCGCTCGGGGACGGTCATCGCCATGTCGGTCTGCTGCAACACCTGCGAGGCCATCAGGTAATGCTGCGAGCGCAAGGCAACCTTGCGCTGCACGCCCATCTTGCCCAGGGCCAGGTCGACATAGCCCAGGCCGTTGCGGCGGCTGGAGATATGGATGTGGGTCATGCCCAGGTAGTTGTCGAGGGTCAGCTTGCTGTCGGCCAGCGGGTGGCCCTGGCGCAGGGCGCAGACATAGCGGTCTTGCATCAGCTTGACGTGGCGTACCTGCGGGTCGGTGTTCAACGGTGCGTCGATGGCGAAGTCCAGGCGGCCGGCGGCGAGTTCCTTGGTGGTCTCGCGGCGCTTGCACAAAAAGCTTTCGATCAGCACCGCCGGCGCCAGGCGGCGCAAGCGCTGGAACAGCGGCGGCAGGATCACCGCTTCGGTCAGGTCGGTCATGCTGATGCGGAAGGTCTTGTTGGCCTGTTGCGGGTTGAAGATGCGGCTTTCCTGCACCGAGGTGCGCAGCAGTGCCAGGGCGTTGCGCACCGGGCCGATGATGTTCTGCGCCATGGGCGTGGGCACCATGCCTTGCGCGGTACGCACGAACAGCGGGTCGTTGAAGGTTTCGCGCAGCCGCGAAAGGGCGTTGGACACTGCCGGCTGGGTGATGCCAACGATCTGCCCGGCGCGGGTCAGGTTGGCTTCGGTGTAGATCGCATCGAACACGATGAACAGGTTGAGGTCGACCTTGCTGAGGTTCATGGGCGCCGCTCTTTGTTGGAATTATTGGCCGATCATATATCGGTTATGAATGTTTATACACGCGGAAAATAGACTAGGTGGATGGGGTCATGCTGCTCTAGGCTCTGGCCCATGTACTCCGAACCGTGAAGGTAGCCCAGATGGATTTCGCCTATTCGCCCAAGGTCCAGGCACTGCGTGAGCGCGTCAGCGCGTTCATGGACGCCTATGTCTACCCCGCCGAGGCGGTGTTCGAGCGCCAGGTCGCCGAGGGCGACCGCTGGCAGCCCACCGCAATCATGGAAGAACTCAAGGCCAAGGCCCGCGCTGAAGGGCTGTGGAACCTGTTTCTGCCCGAATCGGAATACGGTGCCGGCCTGAGCAACCTGGAATACGCCCCGCTGGCAGAAATCATGGGCCGTTCGTTGCTCGGTCCGGAGCCGTTCAACTGTTCGGCGCCAGACACCGGCAACATGGAAGTGCTGGTGCGCTATGGCAGCGAAGCGCAGAAGCGCCAGTGGCTGGAGCCGCTGCTGCGTGGCGAGATCCGATCGGCGTTCGCCATGACCGAACCGGACGTGGCCTCCTCGGATGCCACCAACATGGCCGCCACCGCAGTGCGTGACGGTGACCAATGGGTAATCAACGGCCGCAAGTGGTGGACCTCCGGCGCTTGCGACCCGCGCTGCAAGGTAATGATCTTCATGGGCCTGTCCGACCCTGAAGGGCCACGCCACCAGCAGCACTCGATGGTGCTGGTGCCCACCGATGCACCTGGGGTGAAGATTGTCCGCCCGCTGCCGGTGTTCGGCTATGACGATGCTCCCCATGGCCACGCCGAGGTGCTCTTCGAGAACGTGCGGGTGCCGTATGAGAACGTGATCCTGGGTGAGGGCCGTGGCTTCGAGATTGCCCAGGGGCGCCTTGGCCCCGGCCGTATCCACCACTGCATGCGCTCGATCGGCATGGCCGAGCGCGCGCTGGAGCTGATGTGCAAGCGCTCGGTGGAGCGTACCGCCTTCGGCCGGCCACTGGCGCGTCTGGGCGGTAACGTCGACAAGATCGCCGACTCGCGCATGGAGATCGACATGGCCCGGCTGCTGACGTTGAAAGCGGCGTACATGATGGACACGGTCGGCAACAAGGTCGCCCGCAGCGAGATTGCGCAGATCAAGGTAGTGGCGCCGAACGTGGCACTAAAGGTGATCGACCGGGCGATCCAGATTCATGGCGGGGCAGGGGTAAGTGGCGATTTCCCGCTGGCTTACATGTACGCCATGCAGCGCACCTTGCGCCTGGCCGACGGGCCGGATGAAGTGCACCGGGCGGCGATTGGCAAGTATGAGATTGGCAAGTATGTGCCGGCGGAGATGATGCGCAGCGGGCGGTGATTTTTGCCCGCCTGTTCCGGCCTCTTCGCGGGCTTGCCCGCTCCCACAGGTACTGTGCCGCCTCCAAGCTGTGCGCAATACCTGTGGGAGCGGGCAAGCCCGCGAAGAGGCCCTTGAAGGCTCACTGGTTTCTCTGGATGGTCAGACCCGCATCTGCGGGTCTTCCTCCTTCTCGCTGACTGTGCGATCGGCATTTGAAGGCTGTCTGGATTGAGCACCCTTGATTTCCGGCTTCTCCCCTCGCGTCTTGACCAGCGAAACCACCACCCCACCCAGCAACAACCCGAACGTCACCCCCAACGACAGCAACGCCGGCACCTTGCCCACCATGCCGTGGTAGAAGATCTTGCAGCCAATGAAGATCAGCACCAGCGCGAGCGCGTACTTGAGGTAAACGAACCGGTGCATCAGCGCCGCCAGCGCAAAATACAGCGAGCGCAAGCCGAGGATGGCGAAGATGTTCGAGGTATAGACGATGAACGGGTCCTGGGTGATGGCGAAGATTGCCGGGACGCTGTCGACGGCAAATACCAGGTCGGCCAGTTCGATCAGCACCAGCGCCATGAACAGCGGGGTGGCATGGCGTAGCGCCTTGTGCTGCCCGGGCGGGGTGTGCTGCACGAAGAAGTGCGAGCCGTGGATCTGCTCGGTGACCCGCATGTGCCGGCGCACGAACTTCAGGATCGGGTTGTTGGCCAGGTCGGGGCGGCTGTCCTCCTTCGACAGCGCCATCTTCACCCCGGTAAACAGCAGGAAGGCACCGAAGATATACAGTACCCAGGCGAAGTTCTGCACCAGCGCCGCGCCCACGCCGATCATGATCGCCCGCAGGAACACCACCCCGAGGATGCCCCAGAACAGCACGCGGTGCTGGTAGCGGCGGGGGATGGCGAAATAGCTGAAGATCATCGCCATGACGAACACGTTGTCCATCGACAGCGACTGCTCGACCAGGAACCCGGTGTAGAACTCCAGCGCCGATTGCGCGCCCAACTGGTACCAGACCCCGGCGCCGAAAAGCACGCCGACGCTGAAATAGCCCGAATACAGCAGCAGGCTCTCGCGCATTTCGATTTCCCGGTCGTGGCGGTGCAGCACGCCCAGGTCGAGTACCAGCAAACCGATGACGATGGCCATGAACACCAGCCACAACCAGGTGCTGGTACCGAGGAATGGAGTGGTGAGGAATGTCTGTAGAGCTGTCATGAGCCCCTCCTTCAATGTCGACGTTGCATGGCAACAGTGATCCGACATGGCGGCCTGGCAGCCGTCAGAGGGGCCCGGTATCACATGGGCTTGAGCCTAGACCCGTTTGCCGGTGATGCCGAATGGGGAGCTGTTACATTTCTTTGCCAGGGCGCTCCTGCACCGGTCAGGCCAGAGCAGGCCTATCGTTCAATAAACCCACACTTCCACCCGGCGATTACGCAGTCGCCCTTGCTCCAGTTCGTTCCCTGCCACTGGCAGTTCATCCCCCATCCCCGTCACCTCCAGCACCTCCACGCCATCGCGCGCCAGCTCGCGGCGCACCGCCTGGGCCCGCAGGCGGGAGAGCAGGGCGGCGCGACCGGGTGTCGCCTTGGGGTCGCCAAAGCCCACCAGCACCGCCTTGCGCCGCAACTTGCCCGCTTGGCGCAGGTAGTCGGCCACCCGCTGCACATCGCGCAGGGCCTTGTTGTCGAGGCTGGCGCTGCCTTCCTGGAAGCGGAAGTTAACGCTCAACCGCTGGGCCTGCTGGGCCAGGGTGCGATAGCGCGGCGGCATATCGGCCTGGGGGGCTACAGGTTGGGCCTCGATCTGCTGCGCAACGAAACCCTGCTGGGCGACGATCGACTGGCCCGCCGGGCTCTGAGCGAAATCGGCCAGGGCCTTGGCCTGGGGCTTGGGGGTGGCCGGCAGGTAGAAGTACAGGCGCCGCGATAGCGGGTAATCCTCGCTGGCCACCAGTGCACGCTCCGGCAGCATGGCCGGCGCGTCACCTTCGGCCACCGCCAGCACCTTGGCCCCATGCACCGCCGCCAGGCTGCTGAAACCGATGGCCTGGCGGTCGGTGCTCACTCGCGCGGCCAGCTCGTCGCTGGACTCGAAGCGTTGGGCCTTGGGCGAAAGCTCGCCGTGCTGAGGTTCCAGCACCAGTGCCTTGAAGGTCTCAAAGGTACCGGAGCGGTCGTCACGGGCGTACAGGTGGATGGCCCCGCCGGCAACACCCAATTGCTCCCAGTGCTGGATCTGCCCGGCAAAGATCTGTGCCAGTTGCCCCGTGGTGAGCTGTGGCAGCGGGTTGTCGGGGTGAACGATGACTGCGACGCCATCCAGGCCAATGACCTGTTCGGCGGCAGCGGCGCGCAGGTCGCCCAAAGCCTGCAGTTGGCTTGCTTCGTTGTCGTTGATCGGCCGCGACGCGGCGGCCAGGTCGGCCTCGCCATGGCCGAGGGCGACGAAGCCGGTGCTGGAACCGTGAGCGGCGATGTCGATGCGCAAAGGCTGGCCGCGCGTATCGCGAGCAGTGATGACAGTCTCGTTGGCCAGCTTGCCCGGGTATTGTTCGATGGCGGTAGCTTGCTGTGCGCGCAGTTGTCCTTGCACCAGCGCTGGCAGCAAGGCCGCGCCGATGGTGTTGGAACCTTGCACGCGCAGGTGAGCGGGCTCGGCCAGGGTCGCCAGCGGCAGCAGAGTGAGCAGCAAGACAAGCAGGCGGGGCATGCCGGAAGGCCTATGGCATAGAGATGGCCGGCAGATTACGACAGTGGCGTGATGATAATGTGACAGTCCATAGGGCAGTGGGCTTTGCCTGATGCTTGTAAGTTCGCGTCAATGGGGCTGCTGTGCAGCCCATCGCCGGCAAGCCAGCTCCCACAGGGGCCGTGCCAATCCTGAAACCTGCGCTGTACCTGTGGGAGCTGGCTTGCCGGCGAAAGGGCCGCAAAGCGGCCCCAGCGGTATCAATGCGCCCCGGCAGACTTGCTCAGGTCACTTTCTGCCCACTCGGTATAGATGCACGCATCCGCCACCGCCCAGCGCACCTTCACGGTATCCCCCGGCTGCATCGGCATGCCCGCCGCCGACAACGCCTTGACCGTCAGCTCGGTACCGCCCGCGGTCACCACATGACAGGTCTGGCTCTCGCCCAGGAACAGCACTTCGCCAACCTTGGCGCTGACCTCGTTCCAGCCCGCCGGCAGCGGCTCGCGCGCGGCCTGTTCGGCGGTCAGGGCCAGGGCCTTTTCCGGGCGCACCATGATCAGCGCATCCTGCGAGACGGCCAGGCCCGGGGTCAGGCGGATGGCCACCGGCTGGCCCTCGAAGCTACCCGCGCCATTGCTGCTGGCCTTGATCCGCAGGAAGTTGGAGTTGCCCAGGAACGACGCGACGAAGGCATTCGGCGGGTTCTGGTACAGGTCGTAACCGGTGCCCAGGCCGACGATCTTGCCATGGCTGAAGATGGCGATGCGCTGGGACAGGCGCATGGCTTCTTCCTGGTCGTGGGTGACGTAGACGATGGTGATGCCCAGGCGACGGTGCAACTGGCGCAGTTCATCCTGCAGGTCTTCGCGCAGCTTCTTGTCCAGCGCGCCGAGCGGTTCGTCCATCAGCAGGATGCGCGGTTCGTACACCAGCGCCCGGGCGATCGCCACGCGCTGCTGCTGGCCACCGGACATCTGCGACGGCTTGCGGTGGGCGAACTTTTCCAGCTGCACCAGCTTGAGCATGGCGTCGACGCGCTTGCTGGTTTCGCTGGCGCCGAGCTTGCGAATGGCCAGCGGAAAGCCGATGTTGTCGCGCACGTTCAGGTGCGGGAACAGCGAATAGCGCTGGAACACCATGCCGATGTCACGCTTGTGCGGCGGCACGTTGACCAGTGACTGGCCCTCGACCAGGATCTCGCCGCTGCTCGGTGTTTCGAAGCCGGCCAGCATCGACAGGGTGGTGGACTTGCCCGAGCCGCTGGAGCCGAGGAAGGTCAGGAACTCGCCGTCCTGGATTTCCAGGTCGAGGTTGTCCACGGCGGTGAAGTCGCCGTAGTGCTTGTTCAGGCCGCGCAGGCTGACCAGGGTCTTGCCGTGCGCGTTGTCTTTGATCACTGCACTCATTGTTGTTTTCTCCGCGCGTTCAGGCGTTGGCTTCGGTGCGCCGGCGCAAGGCGGCGGCAATGAACATGACAAGCAGCGACAGGCCGATCAGCAGGGTCGAGGCCACGGCGATGACCGGGCTGAGGTCCTGGCGCAGGGTGGTCCACATCTTCACCGGCAGGGTCTGCAGGTCGGGGCTGGCCATCATCACGCTCAGCACCACTTCATCCCACGACACCAGGAAGGCAAACAGGCCGCCGGCGATCATCCCCGGGCGAATCGCCGGGAAGGTCACCTTGAAGATCGCCTGCAGGCGCGAGGCGCCGCAGATCACCGCGGCATCCTCGATCGACTGGTCGAACAGCTTCAGCGAGTTGATGATCGAGATGATGGTGAAGGGCAGGGCGACGATCACGTGGCTGACCACGAAGGCGAACAGCGTGCCGGTGTAGCCGAGCTTGAGGAACAGCGCGTACACCGCCACGGCAATGATCACCAGCGGCACGATCATCGGCATGGTGAACAGCCCGTACAGCAGCTCGCGGCCGGGGAAGCGGCCACGCACCAGGGCAAACGCGGTGGGCAGGCCGAGCAGCACGGCGGCGATGGTGGTCAGCACGGCCACCTTCAGGCTGGCCAGCGCGGCGTCCATCCACTCCGGGTTGGAGAAGAACTGGCCGTACCACTTGAAGGTCCAGCCCGGTGGCGGGAACACCAGCCACTGCGACGAGCCGAACGACAGCAACACGATGAACACCACCGGCAGCAGCAGGAAGGCCGCGATGACCCCGGTGGTCAGGTACAGGCCCGTACGCAGCGGGCGGCCCATGGCATTGGGAGACAGGAGCATGGCGGTTTACCTCGCGTTGCCAACCGGGGATTCCGGCTGCAGCTTCAGGTACAGGTAGAAGAGCACCAGGGTAATCACCACCAGCAGTGCGGCGGCGGCGCTGGCCAGGCCCCAGTTGAGGAACGACTGCACCTGCTGAATGATGAATTCGGGCAGCATCATGTTTTGCGCACCACCCAGCAGGGCCGGGGTGACGTAGTAACCGAGCGACATCACGAACACCATCAGTGCCCCGGAGAACAGCCCCGAGCGGCACAGCGGCAGGAACACCTTCCAGAAATTGGTCCATGGGCTGGCGCCGCAGATCGAGCCGGCCTGCAGCACCATCGGATCGATGGCGTGCATGGTCGCCTGCAGTGGCAGCACGATGAACGGGATCATGATGTAGCTCATGCCGATCACCACGCCGGTCAGGTTGTGCACCATTTCCAGCGGGGCATCGATGATACCCATGGCCATCAACGCCTTGTTGATCACGCCCGAGCTCTGCAGCAGCACCAGCCACGAGTAGGTGCGCGCCAGCAGGCTGGTCCACATCGACAGCAGCACGATGTTCAGCAACCAGCGGCCCCAGCCCTTGGGCACCAGGGTAATTGCCCAGGCCAGCGGGAAGCCCAGCAGCACGCTGATCAGGGTGACCACGCCGGCCACCGAGAAGGTGTTGAACAGCACCCGCGCATAAGCCGAGTTGGCAAACAGCTGCTCGTAGTTGCCCAGGCCCGGCGTTGGCTCCAGCACCCCGCGCAGCAACAGGCCGGCCAGCGGGGCAAAGAAGAACAGGCCAAGGAACAGCAGCGCCGGCAGCAGATTGCGGCTGCCTTTCCAGCGCTGGCTCAGGCTGACGCGGCGGGGGGCCGTTCCCGGGGCGCCGGTGCCCGTGGGGGCACCTTGCGCGTTATGCAGGGCGTTGATGGCGACTTTCATTTGACCAACCACTCATTCCAGCGGGCTGCGATGGCCTGGCCGTTCTTGGCCCAGTAGGCGAAGTCGAGGGTGACCTGGTCCTGGGCGTAGGCGGTCGGCAGGTTCTGCGCGAGGTCTTTGTCCAGCTTGGCCACGCTGTCGACGTTCACCGGCGCGTAGGCAGTCTTGTTGGCGAACTCGGCCTGGCCTTCGGCGCTGCTGGCGTTGGCCAGGAACTTCATGGCGGCGTCCTTGTTCTTGGCACCTTTGGGGATGACCAGGAAGTCGGCCATGACCAGGTTCTGCTTCCAGCTCACGCCCACCGGTGCACCGTCTTGCTGCAGGGCATAGACGCGGCCGTTCCAGAACTGGCCGAGCGAGGCTTCACCCGAGGCCAGCAGTTGCTGCGACTGGGCGCCACCGCCCCACCAGACGATGTCTTTCTTGATGGTGTCGAGCTTCTTGAAGGCGCGGTCCAGGTCCAGCGGGTACAGCTTGTCGGGGGCTACGCCGTCGGCCAGCAGGGCCAGTTCCAGTACGCCCGGGCTGGGCCATTTGTACAGGGCGCGCTTGCCGGGGTAGGTCTTGGTGTCGAACAGTGCGGTCCAGTCCACCGGTTTGTTGGCACCGAGCTTGCCTTCGTTGTAGCCGAGCACGAAGGAGAAGAAGAACGAGCCGACGCCATGGTCGGAGACGAAGCGCGGGTCGATCTTGTCGCGCTTGATCTGGGTGAAATCGAGGGGTTCGAGCAGGCCTTCGCTGGCGGCACGCAGGGCGAAGTCGGCTTCGACGTCGACCACGTCCCACTGCACGTTGCCGCTCTCGACCATGGCCTTGAGCTTGCCGTAGTCGGTAGGGCCGTCCTGGACGACCTTGATATCGGTGGCTTTGGTGAAGGGTGCGGCCCACGCTTCTTTCTGGGCGTCCTGGGTGGTACCGCCCCAGCTGACGAAGTTCAGGCTGTCGGCGGCCTGGGCGGCCTGACATGCCAGGGTCAGCAGGCTGGCGGACAGCACTGCGGTTACACGTTTGCTCAACAGCATGGTTACGCCCTCGTTGCTTTTGTTATTCGAGGCGGGGCTTGTGGTGCGCCCGCCAACAGTGTTCGGGGAGCAGCTAAAACAAAGTGTCTTGTGGCCGTTTTTGATTGTAGGTGCCGGCCTGCAGATTCAAGGTCTACGGGATATCATATTATGGTATTCCAAACTTTTGGCAAGAGGTATGAGGCTACCGGCCATCACTCCATCCTCAGGTCTGGGCACATTGCTTATCGGGGCGATCGATTCGAACAGGGGTCTAAAAGCTTGCGCGGTCTGTGTGGGAGCGGGCGAGCCCGCGAACACGGGCGAAGCCCGTGCAATGCACCGCGGTGTCTGCTTCGCGGGCTCGCCCGCTCCCACAGGGTCCGTATATCAACCTGCAATCCCGGGCTCGAAGGGGATGCTTTGCACGACCTCCAGCTCATACCCCGCCAGCCCCGCGTATTTCAGCGGCGGGCCCAGGTGGCGCAGCTTGCCCACGCCCAGGTCCTGCAGGATCTGCGCGCCTGTACCCACCTCCGAGTACACCTTCGATTGCCCACGCTGGTAAGGCCGCACCGGCTGGGTCAGCTGCGGCACGCGCTCCAGCAGCGCCTGCGAGGACTCATGGTTGGCCAGGATCACCACCACGCCGGCGCCTTCCTCGGCCACTTTCTGCAGCGCCGCCCACAGCGTCCAGTTGGCGGGGCCGGCGTATTCGGCGCCGACCAGGTCGCGCAGCGGGTCGATCACGTGCACCCGCACCAGGGTCGGCTGCTCGCGGCGGATATCGCCCATGACCATGGCCATGTGTACGCCACCTTCGATGCGGTCTTCGTAGGTGACCAGGCGGAAGGTGCCGTGCACGGTCGGCAGTTCGCGTTCGCCGATGCGCTTGATGGTCTGCTCGGTGCTCAGGCGGTAGTGGATGAGGTCGGCGATGGTGCCGATCTTGATGCCATGCCGGGCAGCGAACACCTCCAGGTCCGGGCGACGGGCCATGGTGCCGTCGTCGTTGAGCACTTCGACGATCACCGACGCCGGGGTGAAGCCGGCCAAGCGCGCGATGTCGCAGCCGGCTTCGGTGTGGCCGGCGCGTGTCAGCACCCCGCCTTCGCGGGCGCGCAGGGGGAAGATGTGGCCGGGTTGCACCAGGTCTTCGGGGCGGGCGTCGGGGGCCATGGTCGCCGCTACGGTACGCGCCCGGTCGGCAGCGGAAATACCGGTGGTAACGCCCGTGGCCGCCTCGATCGACACGGTGAAGGCAGTGCTGAACACGCTGCCGTTGGCCGGCACCATCTGCTCCAGGCCCAGGCGTTGGCAGTGATCGTCGGTCAGGGTCAGGCAGATCAGCCCGCGCGCTTCACGGGCCATGAAGTTGATGGCCTGGGCGTCGCAACGCTCGGCGGCGATCAGCAGGTCGCCTTCGTTTTCCCGGTCCTCGTCATCCACCAGCAGGACCATCTTGCCTTGCCGGTAGTCCTCGAGAAGTTCTTCGATGGTGTTGAAAGCCATGTTGCACGCTCACTGTGGTGGGGTGATTATTATGGTATACCATCATACACAAATATCGCCGTAACAGGAGAGCAGCGCATGAAGGCCTATTGGATCGCCCATGTGGACGTGACCGACCCCGAGCAATACCAGCAATACACCCAGCGCGCCCCGGCTGCCTTCAAGGCATTCGGCGGCCGTTTCCTCGCCCGTGGCGGGCGTAGCGAGGCAATGGAAGGGCGGCCTACCCCTCAGCGTAGCGTGGTGATCGAGTTCGATTCGTACGAGCAGGCGCTGGCGTGTTACCGGTCCGAGCTGTACCAGGAGGCTTGCAGCCATCGCCAGGGGGTGGCGAAGGCTGAGGTGATCATCGTCGAAGGGTTCGAGCCCTGAGTGATGGCTGTTGGCCCTATCGCCGGCAAGCCAGCTCCCACAGGTACTGCACAGGTTACAGCTACTGTGCAGCACCTGTGGGAGCAACTGTTTTGTGTTGTCTGTCAGTACCTCTTCGCTGGCAAGCCAGGCTCCTACAGGGACTGCGCATGGCTTCGGTCGATGTGGTCGAGGTGGGAGCTGGCTTGCCGGCGATAGGGCCATTGCTGTCGAAGCAGAAACTCAAGGCATGCCCGGCAATTCATGCGGCCGCAGGTCGAACACCAGCACCTCGGCATCCACCCCGTTGCCCAGCTCCAGCACCTGTTCCTGCCTCACCCGCACCCCATCCCCTTCATTCAGCACTTGCCCATTGAGCTCGATGCTGCCCCGGGCCACATGCACATAGGCATGGCGGTTTTCCGGCAAGGTCAGGGTGGCACGCTCGTCACCGTCGAACAGACCGGCATACACCCGCGCATTCTGCCGTACCTGCAACGACCCCTCGGCGCCATCCGGCGAGATGATCAGGCGCAGCTTGCCGCGCTTTTCCTCGGCACTGAAATGCTGTTGCTGGTAACGCGGCGTTGCGCCTTGCACGTTCGGTACGATCCAGATCTGCAGGAAGTGCACCGGCTGCACCTGGCTGTGGTTGAACTCGCTGTGAGCCACGCCGTGGCCAGCGCTCATCAGTTGCACATCGCCCGGGCGGATCACCGAACCGGTGCCCAGCGTGTCTTTGTGCTCCAGCGCGCCTTCCAGCACGTAGGAGAAAATCTCCATGTCGCGGTGCGGGTGCTGGCCAAAGCCCTTGCCGGGGATGACGCGGTCGTCGTTGATCACCAGCAGGTCCGAGAACCCTTGCTCGTCCGGGTTGCGGTAGTGGCCGAAGGAGAAGGTGTGGAACGATTTCAGCCAGCCATGAAAGGCCAGGCCGCGGTCTTTGGCGTTACGTACGGTCAGCATGACGGGTCTCCTGAACCGGCAGGGCACCAGGCCCTGCCGCATGGGTGGATGAGGTTACTGCAGGTGCACTTTCAGCTCGCCGGCGGCCTGGCGCATGGCCGCTTGCACGGCAGGCACCTGATGCAGCGGGTTCAGCAGCCCGTAGTCATGGATCATGCCGTTGTACCGCACCGAGGTAACGGTCACCCCGGCAGCATTCAGCTTGCGGGCATAAGCCTCACCTTCGTCACGCAGCACATCGAACTCGGCTGTCTGCACCAGCGCAGGTGGCAAGCCTTTCAGCTGTTCACTGCTGGCCCGCAGCGGCGAGGCGTAGATCTGTTCCCGCGCCTTGGCGTCGGTGGTGTAGTTGTCCCAGAACCATTTCATCATCCCGGTGGTCAGGAAATGCCCCTCGGCAAACTGCTTGTACGACGCAGTTTCGAAGCTGGCATCGGTCACCGGCCACAGCAGCAGCTGGAAGCGCAGGGCCGGGGTGCCGGCCTCTTTGGCTTTCAAGGCCACTACTGCCGCCATGTTGCCGCCGACGCTGTTGCCGGCCACGGCCAGGCGCTTGCCGTCCACGCCAATTTCCTTGCCATGCTCGGCCACCCAGCGGGTGGCGGCGTAGGCCTGGTTGATCGCGGTCGGGTAGTGCGCTTCCGGCGATGGGGTGTAGTCGACGTAGACCGCCACTGCGCCAGAGCCAACCACCAGGTCGCGGATCAGCCGCTGGTGGGTCGGGAAATCGCCGAGCACCCAGCCGCCACCGTGGAAGAACATGAACACCGGCAGGTCACCCTTCACGTTGGCCGGGCGCACCACTTGCAGTTTGATCGACTCGCCGTTGGCCTGGATGGTGCGTTCCTTCACCTCGATACCCGAGAGATCGACCTTGACCGAGGCCTGGGCACCGGTCAGCACCGCGCGGGCGTCTTTCGGGCTGAGCTGCTCCAGTGGCTTGCCGCCGCCTTGTTCCAGGGCTTCGAGGAAGGCCTGGGTGTGCTGTTCGATACCCGGGCTGCCAGCGGCGAAGGCGCTGGAAACGGACAGGGCCAGAAGGGAAGCGGTAAGGGTTTTGTGGACAATGTTCATGAGCGAATCCTTTTCTGTTGAATGTTGGTAGTGGGCGTCTTGCCTGGCCTTCAGGGCCATCGCTGCGACTTGTGCGTAGATTAGGGAGATGCGCTGATGGGAAAAAGCCGCTATAAAGCGTTTGACTGTCACCAAGAGCGAGACAATGAACCCTTACGAAGACATGCGCATCTTTGCCCAGGTCATGGAGGCCGGCAGTTTCACCGCTGCGGCCGACCGCCTGGGGATGTCCAAGCAATCGGTCAGCCGGCGCCTGATGCAGCTTGAGGAGCGCCTGGGCGTGCGCCTGCTCAATCGCTCCACCCGGCGCCTGGACGCCACGCCGCTGGGCCAGCACTACTACCAGTCGGCGCTGCGCCTGCTCGGCGAAGTGCAGCAGGTGGAGCACGACATCAGCGGCCAGGCCCAGGCCTTGCGTGGCACCTTGCGCCTGAGTGCGCCGCTGTCGTTCGCCATGGCGCACCTGGGCTGCCTGCTGACCGAGTTCCTGCAGCTGCACCCGCAGGTGGATGTGGAAGTGGACTTGAGCGACCGCGCCGTTGACCTGATCGGCGAGGGCTATGACCTGGCGCTACGGATTGGTGCGCTGGAGGACTCCAGCCTGATTGCGCGGCGCATTGCCAGTGTCGAGCGGGTGTATTGCGCGAGCCCGGCGTACCTGGAAGCGCGGGGCGTGCCGGCCAGGCCGGAGCAGTTGGCTGGGCATGATTGTCTGCCATATGGGCATTCGCGGCAGGTGCAGTGGCAGTTCAGCCAGGGCGGCAAGGCACAGGCGATCCAGGTGGCCGGGCGGATGCGGGCGAACAATGGCGAGCTGCTAAGGGATGCGGCGATTGCCGGGATGGGGGTGACTTATCTGCCAACCTTCATCGTGGGCCAGGCACTGGCGGATGGGCGGCTGGTGACGGTGCTGGATGAGTGGCGGCCGCCGGCGCTGCAGCTGTCGGCGGTGTACCCGCAGCACCGGCAGGTGGCGCGGCCGGTGCAGGGTTTTGTGAACTTCCTGCGCGATCGGTTGGTGCAGCTCTGACCTTCGGTACCGAGTGAGCTTCCTCGCGGGCACGCCCGCTCCCACAGGTACTCCACAGCCCCCAAGCCTTGTGATGACCCTGTGGGAGCGGGCATGCCCGCGAACACCGGCGCAGCCGGTGCCAGCCACCGCGCTGGCTTCTTCGCGGGTGAACCCGCTCCCACAGGTACCCCGCAGCCCCCAGCCCAGTGATGGCCCTGTGGGAGCGGGCGTGCCCGCGAACACCGGCGCAGCCGGTGCCAGCCACCGCGTTGGCTTCTTCGCGGGCCTGCCCGCTGCCACAGGTATGCCACAGCACCCAAGCCCTGTGATGACCCTGTGGGAGCGGGTTTACCCGCGAAGAGGCCGGTGCAGGTCAATGCATCAGTTCATCCACCCCGACCCACCCACCATCGAACTCATCCATGGCATCCAGCACCGCTTCACGGAAATACGCCAGCGACGCCCGATCAAACAGCAACTGCAATGCCGGCCTTTCATCGCTCCCCACATTCAGCACGATCACGTTGATCCGCGCCGCCGAGGTCTGCGCCACCGCCCCAACGGGAAACGCCTGGGCGCGCAAGTCCACCCCGCACAACTTGGCCATCACCGCGCTGCAATACTCCCCCGACAGCTGCAGCCAGGCATGGCTATCCTGGCGCGGCAGCAGGTAGTTGCGCCGGGCATCCTGCACCCACCCGGCCTCTTCGGCAGCCACCCGTGCACCGCCGTCCGCCAGGCTGCCCAACAGCAGGTACTCGGTCTGCGACAAGCGCGCTACCCAGCCACCGTCTTGCTGGCGCACGGCCTGGTTGGGTAGCGACGGCAAGCGGTAGCCACGCGCCTGCAGGCAAGCGGCACTGTCGCCCCCACGAAACCCGACCCGTGCCAGATCGGTCAGGTCAGTCAACGCGCAGTTGTGCAACAGCTCGGCCCGCGGGCTGTGTGGAATAAAAGCTTCAGCTTGCAAACTGGTCATGGCTCAGAGCTCCTGGCGCAGGTTGTCGGGATCGTGGAACGGTAGGGGCACCACCTTGGCATTGACCATCACGCCGCCCTCAACGCGGATCGGGATGTGCATGCCAGGCGTGGCCTGATGGGCACCGGCGTAAGCCAGGCCGATGATCTGCCCCAGGGTTTGCGAGTATTCGCAGGATGTGACGTTGCCGCTGATATCCGCCCCGTCCAGCACCAGATGCCCCTCCAGCGGCTGCGGGCTGCCCTTGGGCAGGGTGAAGCCGACCAGTTTGCGCTTGAGCGGCTGCGCTTCGAGGATCTCGATCGAGCGCTTGCCGACGAAGAATGCCTTCTTGCGGCCGATGGCCCACTGCATGTCGATCTCCGCCGGGTGGGTCATGCCGTCGGTGTCCTGGCTGATGATCACGTGGCCTTTTTCCAGGCGCAGCAGGCGCTGGGTCTCGACGCCGAACGGGCGAATGCCCAACCCCGCGCCGGCCTGCATCAAGGCATCCCACAGGCGCTCGGCGTGGCGCGCCGGCACGTGCACTTCGTAGCCCAGTTCACCCACAAAGCCCACCCGCAGGATGCGCGCGGCAATACCGGCCACTGTGCCCTGGCGTACGCCGAGGTAAGGGAAGGCCTCGGCCGACAGGTCCACATCGTCACATACCTTGGCCAGCACCTGGCGTGACAGCGGCCCGGCCAGGTTGACCGCGGCCAGGGCGGCGGTGACGTTGGTGACGTCCACATCCAGGCGCCATTGCGCGTTCCACTTCAGCATCTGCTGGTAGATGCGGTCGACGCCGCTGGTGGTGGCGGTGACGTAGAAGTGCTGCTCGCCCAGCCGGGCGCACACGCCATCATCGATCACCACGCCGTGCTCGTTGGTCATCAGCGCGTAGCGGGTGCGGCCGATGGCCAGCTTGGCGAAGCCGAAGGTGTAGAGGCGCTCCAGCAGTTCGGCGGCGTCGGGGCCGCGCACATCCAGGCCACCGAGGGTGGAAACGTCGATCAGGCCGACCTTCTCGCGCACATGGCGGGCTTCCTCCTGCATGCAGCGTTCGCGTTCCTCGGGCTTGCCATAATAGGCCGGGCGCTGCCAGATGCCGGCCGGCATCATCTTCGCCCCGGCTTCCAGGTGGCGGCGATGCATTGCTGTTTGCCGGTACGGGTCGAAGGCGCGGCCGGCGACGTGGGCCAGCTTTTCCGCCTGGAACGGAGGGCGGGCGGTGGTCACCCCGGTTTCGCTGATGCTGCGCCCGGTGGCGTGGGCCACCAGGCGGGCGGTCGGCAGCGCCGAGTGGCGGCCTTGGGACGGGCCCATGCCGACCGTGGAAAAGCGCTTGACCAGCTGCACGTCGCGGTAGCCGCTGCGGGTGGCGTTGACGATGTCGCGCACTTGCAGGTCTTCGTCGAAGTCGACGAAATCCTTGCCCTTGGGGTGGGGGAAGATCGGCCAGGGGAAGTTGACCTTGGCTTCGGCACTGAACACGGGCTGCACCGGCGCTTCCAGGCCAAGCGCTGCCAGCGCATCGGCAGCCCCGCGAGTGGCGTCGGCCAGCACATTGCCCAGTGCGTGACGGCCGTTCACCGAGCCGGCGATATCCAGCCCGGCCGGCAGGTTGGTGATGGCGAATTCGTCGCGGTTCACATCGTAGGCCAGCTTGCCGCCAGCCTGGCACAGCAACTGGTACACCGGCATGTAGCCTGCCGACATGCACAGCAGGTCGCAGGCCAGGCGCAGGCCGTGCGGGCCGACCTTGCCCTGGCCGGTGATCGGGCGAATATCCACGCCACTCACGTGGCGCATGCCCGCTTCGTGCAGGGCTTCGTACACGGTGCTGCCCAGGTGCACGGGTATATCGCGGCGCTTCAGTTCGGCGGCCAATGCGGCATCGGCTGGCGCGGCGCGCATGTCGACCACCGCGGCCACCGCCACGCCTTGCTCCTGCAGGTCGAGGGCGGCGAGGTAGCCGTCATCGTGGCCGGTGAGGATTACCGCGCGCTGGCCCGGCTTGACCGCGTACAGCTTCATCAGCCGCTGCGCGGCGCTGGTCAGCATGACCCCCGGCAGGTCGTTGTTGCGGAACACCACCGGCTGGTCGAACGCACCGGCTGCCACCAGGCAGCGGCTGGCGCGCACCTTGTACAGGCGTTTGTGCTGGATCACCGGCAGGTAGTTGTCGGTGAACCAGCCGTTGCAGGTGGCTTCCAGCAGTACCTGGATGTTCGGGTGGCCGTCGACGGCAGCCAGCAGTTCCTGGCGCAGGCCGGTGGCGCGGGTGCCGGCAATGTCGAAGCGGGCGTAGGTGAGCGAGCCGCCAAGCACCGGCTGTTGCTCGATCAGCAACACCTTGGCCCCGGCATTGGCCGCGTCCAGTGCCGCACGCAGGCCCGCCGGGCCAGCGCCGATGACGGCCAGATCGACGAACAGATAGGCCTTGTCGTAGTACTGCGGCTTGAATCCGAGGTCGAGCACGCCGAGGCCAGCCTTCTTGCGGATCAGCGGCTCCCACACCTTCCACATGCCCTTGGGCTTGTAGAACGAGCGGTAATAGAAGCCGACCGGCATGAAGCGCGAAAACTTGCCCAGGTAGGCATCGCGATCGTGCGCCAGGCTACCGTTGAAGTTCTGCCCTTCGACCACCTGGCCATCGCGGGCGGCTTCCAGGTCGGCCAGCACATTGGGCTCGTCCGGCAGCTGCACCAGGGTGTTGGCATCCTGCCCGGCCATGCTCAGCGGGCCGCGCGGGCGGTGGTACTTGAACGAGCGCGACAGCAGCCAGCGGCCGCTGCCGAGCAGGGCGCTGGCGATGCTGTCACCGGCAAAGCCCTGGCAGGCCTGGCCGTCGAACTGGAAGTGCAGGGGCCGCTCGCGGTCGATCAGCAGGCCCATGGGCGCGGGGAGGCGAGTGTGGCTGTTCATCCGGCAATCTCCGGGGTGGCGGCGGGGGTGAAGTCGACGCGGCGGTCGAACAGTTCTTTCGGGTCGAAGGTGCGCAGCACCTGGTCGCTCACCGTGTGGCGTTCGGCCAGGAACCAGTAGCTGGAGGCGTTGTGCAGCCACCACTCGGTCACCACCCCGGCCAGGTTGTCGCTGTTGAACACATAGTCGGCCCATTCGGCGTCGCTGCAGCTGGCCGGGTCGGGCATGTGCCTGAATTCGCCGCCGTAGGTGAACTCGCTGATATTGCGCGGGCCGTTCAAGGGGCAGGTCAGGATCTTCATCGTCGTCGCTCCTTAGTGGCTGGCTGCGGTGGCGCCCATTTCGTTGACTTGCTGGAAGCGGCTGAAGCGCTCCAGGGCAAAGGGTGCAATCAGTTCCGGCACCTTGCCGCCACTGGCGACCAGCTCGGCCATGGTCTTGCCGCAGATCGGCGTGGCCTTGAAACCCCAGGTGCCCCAGCCGGCGTCCAGGTAATAGTTGTGCACCGGCGACAGGCCCATGATCGGGCTGTAGTCCGGTGTCATGTCGGTGATCCCGGCCCATTGGCGCATCAGCTTGGCGTTGGCCATGAACGGGAACATCTCGATGGCGTGGGCCAGCAGGCTTTCCTTGAGGTCGAGGGTGGAGCGGGTGTTGTACAGCGGGTAGGGGTCGGAGCCGCCGCCAAAGACGATCTCGCCACGGCTGGTCTGCTGCACGTAGCAGTGCAGCGCCGACGAGCTGACCAGCGGATCGAGGAACGGCTTGAACGGCTGGGTGACCATGGCCTGCAGCGGGTAGGTATGGATCGGCGCACGGATGCCGGCCTTGGCCATCAGCAGCGAACTGGCCCCGGCCACGGCCTGCACCACGCAACCGCACTGCACGGTGCCACGGTTGGTCTTCACCGCCTCGATGCGCCCGTTGCGGATCAGCAGGTCCTGCACTTCGGTCAGCTGGTGGATCTCGACGCCGCGCTTGGCCGCCTGCCTGGCGTAGCCCCAGGCCACTGCGTCGTGGCGCGCGGTGGCGCCGTCGATGTGCCACAGGCCGGCCAGCACCGGCAGGTGGCCCGGGTCCAGGTTCAGGCTGGGCACCAGTTCGCGGATCTGCTGGCGGTCGATCATTTCCGTGCGGCCACCGAAATGCTTGTTGACCTCGGCGCGCTGGCGGAACGCGCGCACGGTGGCGTCGGTATGCGCCAGGGTGAGCTGACCGCGCTCGGAATACATGATGTTGAAGTCGAACTCGTTCGACAGGTTCTGGAACATGCGCACCGATTCTGCGTAAAAGCGCACACCCTCACTGGTGAGGTAGTTGGAGCGGATCACCGCGGTATTGCGCGCGGTGTTGCCGCCACCGAGATAGGCCTTTTCCAGCACGGCGACATTGGTAATGCCGTGGTACTTGGCCAGGTAGTAGGCGATGGCCACGCCGTGGCCGCCGCCGCCGATGATCACCACGTCATAGCGTGGCTTGAGTTCGCACGGTGGTGGCAGGTCGACCTCCACCGGGTAGTCGGCGCTCAGGCCGTATTTCAGCAGGGCGAAAGGCATAGGGTGCGCTCCTGGTGGGCGGCCTGTTGCTGCAGGTCGAGGGCGAGCAGGGTGTTTTTCATCAGGTAGGCGATGGTCATCAGGCCGACCCCGCCGGGCACCGGGGTGATGCCGGCCACCTGGGGCAGGGCGGCGGCGAAGTCGACATCGCCGACCAGGCGGCTGTGGCCGCCTTCGTCGATGCGGTTGATACCGACATCGATCACCACCGCGCCGGGCTTGAGCCAGTCGGCACCGATCAGCCGCGGCTTGCCCACTGCGGCCACCAGGATGTCGGCCTGGCGGCACAACGCCGGCAGGTCGCGGCTGCGCGAGTGCACCACGGTCACCGTGCAGTCGGCCTGCAGCAGCAGGGCGGCCATGGGCTTGCCGACGATGTTCGAGCGGCCGACCACCACCGCATGCTTGCCGCGCAGCTCGCCACAGGCATCGCGCAGCAGGCGCATGCAGCCGCTGGGCGTGCACGGGGTGAGCACATCGCGGCCCTGGGCCAGGCCGCCGACGTTCTCGCTGTGGAAACCGTCCACATCCTTCAGTGGGCTGATCGCCTGGAGAATGCGGTGTTCGTCGATATGGGCCGGCAACGGCAGTTGCACGAGGATGCCGTTGACCTCGGCGTCGCGGTTGAGGCGCTCGATCAGGGCCAGCAGCTCGGCCTGGCTGGTGTCGGCAGGCAGGCGATGCTCCAGCGAGCGGATGCCCACCTCTTCGGCACGCAGCACCTTGTTGCGCACATACACCTGGCTGGCAGCGTCGGCGCCGACCAGCACCACCGCCAGGCCCGGCTGCACGCCGCCCTGGCGCAGTTCCTGCACCTGCTCGCGTACCTCGGCCAGCACCCGCGCCGCGGTGGCCTTGCCGTCGATCAGCTTGATACCGGGAATGGCGTTCATTTGAAGATCACCGTGCGGTCGTGGTTCAGGAACACCCGGTGCTCAAGGTGGTATTTCACGGCGCGGGACAGGGCGATGGTCTCGGTGTCGCGGCCGATGGCCACCAGGTCGTCCGGTGCGTAGGCATGGTCCACGCGCTGCACTTCCTGCTCGATGATCGGGCCTTCGTCGAGGTCGCTGGTGACGTAGTGGGCGGTGGCGCCGATCAGCTTCACCCCGCGCTGGTAGGCCTGGTGGTAGGGCTTGGCGCCTTTGAAACCGGGCAGGAACGAATGGTGGATGTTGATCGCCCGGCCCGACAGCTGGCGGCACAGGTCGTCGGAGAGGATCTGCATGTAGCGCGCCAGCACCACCAGTTCGGTGCCGGTGTCCTCGACGATGCGCAGCAGCGCGGCTTCCTGTTCGGCCTTGGTGTCCTTGCTGACCGGCAGGTAGACGAAACGGATGCCTTGGCGCTCGGCCATCGGGCGCAGGTCCAAGTGGTTGGAGACCACGGCGGTGATCTGCATGTCCAGCTCGCCCTTGGCATGCCGGTAAAGCAAGTCGGACAGACAGTGGTCGAACTTGCTCACCATCAGCAGCACGCGCATTGGCCGGGCACTGCTGTGCAGGCTCCACTGCATGTCGAAGCGCTGGGCGACATCGGCAAAGCCGGCTTCCAGCTGCGGTGTGTCACCCGTGACACCGGTGTTGTAGCGGAACACCGCGCGCATGAAGAAGCGCCCGTTGTCCTCGTCGTCGAACTGCGCCATCTCGCTGATGTAGCAACCGTGCTCGGCCAGGTAGGTGGTCACCGCGGCGACGATGCCGGACACGGCCGGGCAGCTGACGCGCAGGATGAAGTGATCGGGAGCGGGATGCATGTCGGATAGGCCTCGTGATGGAGTGGGGCAGGTCGGGCACAAGGGCAAAAGAGGCTTCGCGAGAGGCGAAGTGATGTTTCTTGGTAGGAATATAAATTTCCTTTTGGCGATTTATAGGCGAAGTGAGGGGTGGCGGTCTAGAGATTTGTGAAATTTTTTATCCTGACAGGAAAGTTTTTTAACGCCATCGTGGCTCCTGTGGGAGCCGGCTTGCCGGCGATAGGGCCCGCACAGGCGACACAAAAACTGGCTATGCTTGCCCCATGACCAGTTCTCCATCCCTGCGCCAACCCTGCCCACCTGGCGCCTGCATTTGTGGCCGCGAACACCTGGCCGACCACCCGCAGACAGCCCAGCGCATCCTCCTGCTGACCCGCCAGGAAGAAAAGCGCCTGCTCGACCGCCTGGAAAACCTCAAGGACCTGGAAGACCTGCAACGCCTGCAGCAGCGGATGTACGAAAACCTCGGCATCCGCGTGCATATCGCCCCTGGCTTCAATGAAGTACGGACCATGCGCGGGATTGTCATCGAACTGGACGACCAGCCCGGGCTGTGCCGCAAGACCCGGCAGTCGATCCCGGCGGCGATCCGCCGTGGGCTGGAGCGCAACCCGCAGGTGGCCTTCCGCTTGCTCGATACCCACGACCTGTTGCGTGATACCTGAAGACCTGCCCGGCGCGGTCTTTGTAGGAGCGGCCTTGTGTCGCGATCGGGCGCGCAGCGGCCGTAATCCAGGCGACCCAGACCTGCCAGGAAGACCGGGGTTGCAGGCTTTACGGCCGCTGCGCGCCCGATCGCGACACAAGGCCGCTCCTACAAGGATCGCGTCAGCCCCACTAATTTTTTCGCCGCACGCTACGTCTACTTGAAAGCCCCCCTGCGCCAGGCGCGCAGCGGCATTCATCACTCAAGGAGACAGGCAATGACTTCCGTTTTCGACCGCGACGATATCCAGTTCCAGGTAGTGGTCAACCACGAAGAGCAATACTCGATCTGGCCCGACTACAAAGCCATCCCCAACGGCTGGCGTGCCGTAGGCAAGAGCGGCCTGAAGAAGGAATGCCTGGCCTATATCGATGAAGTCTGGACCGACATGCGCCCGCTGAGCCTGCGCCAGAAAATGGCCGAAGCCGCCGCCCAGTGACTGCATTGAACCTGCTGTGCCTGCCGTATTCCGGGGCCAGCGCCATGGTCTACAGCCGCTGGCGGCGCAAGCTGCCGACGTGGTTGCAGGTGCGCCCGGTGGAACTGCCCGGGCGTGGTGCGCGCATGGCCGAGCCACTGCACACCGACATGCAGGCCCTGGCCCGGCAACTGGCTGCCGAACAGCGCCTGGCGGCCAGCACCCCCTACGCGCTGCTCGGCCATAGCCTGGGCGCCTTGCTGGCCTTCGAGCTGGCCCATGAGCTGCAAGCGCTGGGCTGCCCGGCGCCACTGACCCTGTTTGCCTGTGGTACCGCAGCGCCGACCCGCCGCGAGGACTACGACGGCAAGAACTGGCGCGAGCCCAAGAGCGACGCCGAGTTGATCGGCGAGTTGCGCGAGCTTCAGGGCACGCCCGAGGAAGTGCTGGCCAACGCCGAGCTGATGAGCCTGACCTTGCCCACCCTGCGCGCGGACTTCCTGCTGTGTGGTACCTACGCCTACCGCCAGCGACCGGCCTTGCAGTGCCCGCTGCACGTGTTGGGCGGCATGCAGGACCGCGCCAGTGACGAGCAGTTGCAGGCCTGGCGCAAGGAAACGCACGGGGCGTTCTCGCTGCAGATGTTCCCTGGCGGCCACTTCTTCATCCATGAGCATGAGGACCGGGTGCTCGCTGCGCTGACCGCGTCGCTGCAACCGCTTCGGCTGTCCGCCTGATTGACGTCACCGCTTGCCTGGGGGAGGCTAGGCCTTTTCCCAGGCAAGAGGCAGACAATGCTGATCGATCCCCACAAGGCCACGCTGCTGGTCGTCGACATCCAGGAAAAACTCATCGGCGCCATGAGCGACCCTGAAGGCACCCGCGCGCGGGCCCGCTGGTTGTTGGCGGCGACGAACGAGCTGGAACTGCCGACGGTGATTTCCGAGCAGTACCCCAAGGGCCTGGGCCATACCCTGGCCGAACTGCTGGCCGCAGCGCCGGCCGCCGAGGTGGTGGAGAAAAGCCATTTTTCCTGCGTGGCCGCCGAGTGCCTGCCAGCGAGTTTGATGGCGCGCGAGCAAGTGATTGTCTGTGGCATGGAAACCCACGTCTGTGTGCTGCAGACCGTGCTCGGCCTGCTGGCGCTGGGCAAGCAGGTGTTCGTGGTCGAGGATGCCTGCGACAGCCGTACCCCGGCGAGCAAGGCCGCAGGGCTGGCGCGCATGCGGGCTGCGGGGGCGCAGGTGGTGACCCGCGAAATGGTTTTGTTCGAGCTCATGGGCAGTGCCGGCCACCCGCTGTTCCGGCACATCAGCAAGACCTACCTGGTCGGTGAACAGCCCTGAACGGCCGGTTACTGGCTGCCGGGTTGATGGCCCTGGCGCTGCTGCAAGGCTGCGCCGGGCGCCGTGAGGAAGCGCCCGAGGCGGACCCGGCCAAGGTTCGCGCCCAACTGCTGCGGCTGTTGCCCGCCCAGGCCAAGGACCGTGAGGGCTGGGCCCGGGACATTCAGGTGGCGTTCGAGGCCCAGCGAATTGCCCCCAGCAAGAGCAACCTGTGTGCGGTGCTGGCGGTGACCGAACAGGAATCGACCTTCAATGCCGACCCGCAGGTGCCCAACCTGGGGCGTATCGCCCGGGAGGAAATCGACCGCCGCGCCGCGCGCCTGCACATCCCCAAGCTGCTGGTCGATGGTGCACTGAAGACGCCGTCGGGTAATGGCAAGAGCTACCAGCAACGTTTGCAGGCCGTGCGCAGCGAGAAGCAGTTGAGCGAACTGTATGACGAAGTCATCGCTCGCGTGCCGCTGGGCAAGACCTTGCTGGGCGGGCTGAACCCGGTGCATACCGGTGGGCCGATGCAGGTCAGCATCGACTTTGCCGAAAAGCATGCGCGGGATTACCCCTACAGCCACGACGGCAGCATTCGCCAGGAAGTGTTCACCCGGCGCGGCGGCATGTATTTCGGTATCGCCCACTTGCTGGGCTATTCGACCAACTACGATCGCCAGCTGTACCGCTTTGCCGATTTCAACGCAGGCTGGTACGCCAGCCGCAATGCGGCATTTCAGGCGGCACTGAGCAAGGCGACGGGGGTGACGCTGGCGCTGGATGGCGACCTAGTGGCGCCGGGCTCGATCATGCCCGGGACCACTGAAAAGGCGGCGCGCAAACTGGGAGGGAAGCTGGGCCTGCGCAACCCGCAGATCCGCAGCCAGCTGGAGGAGGGCGATAGTTTGGCCTTCGAGGACAGCGAGCTGTACAGCGGGGTGTTTGCCCTTGCTGATGCCGCGGCCGGCAAGCCGGTGCCACGGGCGGTGCTGCCGGGGATCCAGCTGACAAGCCCGAAGATCACCCGCAAGCTGACCACGGCGTGGTTTGCCGGGCGGGTGGATGAGCGTTATCAGCGGTGCATGAAGCGCTAGCTGTCCATTGCTTGCACCGGCCTCTTCGCGGGCTTGCCCGCTCCCACAGGTACCTCACTGTTCTCTGGCCCTGTGCTATCCCTGTGGGAGCGGGCAAGCCCGCGAAGAGGCCGGCACAGCCAACATCAGCTTTCGCCCAGTGCTCCAACCACCTGATCCACACTGGCCTTCAATCCCGCAAACGCATCCTCAGGGTCACTTTCCACCACCACCAGCTTCGCCCCGGACGCCTTGATCACCTCGGCTACAGCCGCCTCCGGCTGCCGATGGTCCAGCACCAGCGCCACATCCTGCGCCTTCAGGTTGTCCCCCAGCGCCTTCAGCGCAGCCGCATCCCACTCGGCTGGCAGCGGCTGCTCGACCACGTCCAGGTTCAACCCGCTGGCCAGATAACCCAGCCGCTCCGACAGGCTCACCACCGTCAGGTTGTCGACCTTGGCCAAGCGTGTCTGGCTGTTGGCCGAGAGCTCCAGCAACTGGCGTTTGAGCCCGGCCAGGTTGCCCTGGATCTTCGCCTTGTCGCCCGGCGCCAACCGCTCCAGGTCATTGGCTACCACGTCGGCCATGCGCCCGAAGTTGGTCGGGTTGAGCCAGGGGTAGGCGCCATAGGCCTCGTCACCGCTCACCGCTATACCCGGCAGCGCGCCGTCCACCGGCCGTGCGGCGTCGATCTCGACGATCCGGATATTGCTGCGCCGGGCCATCGGGTACAGCGGGTCGTCACGCCAGATCGAGCGCACGCCGATCACCGCGTCGGCCTGCTGTGCGGCCTTGTGCAGGCTGGCGCCACCGCGCCCGCTGAAATAGGAAGGTTGGCGGCTGGCAGGCAGGTTGGCGGGGGCTGCACGCGTGAGCTGCACCGTGGTGCCGTCGAGCAGGGCGCTGGCCAGGCTGTGGGTGACGGGCAGGGTGGTCAGCACTTGCGTGGCGAAAGACAGCGACGGCAGGCCGGCCAGGGCCAGCGCCAGGGTCAGGCGTTTCAGGTTCATGCCGGGTTTCCTTGCAGGCGGGGGACGAGGGCGCGGGCCAGCGCCGCCAGGGCGAAGCAGATGCCGGCGACCAGAATGATCGCGGCGCCGGACGGCACCGGCAGGTCGAAAACGATCGGCAGCAGGATGCCGAGCAACGTGCTCAGCGTGGCGATCAGCACCGACAGGAAGAAAAAGCCCTTCAGCGACTGGCTGACCAGGCGTGCGGCGGCAGCGGGAATCACCAGCAGCGCCCCGACCAGGATCGCCCCGATCACCTTCACCGAGGCCACGGTGACCAGGGTCACCAGCACCACGAACAGGTAGTCCAGGGTTTTCACCGCCACCCCGCGCACGGCTGCCAGCTGTGGGTTGAAACTGGCCAGCATGATGCGGTTGTACAGCGGCACGGCCAATGCCAGCACCAGCACCGCGACGATGCCCAGCACCACCAGGTCCTGGCCGCTGACGGTCAGCACCGAGCCGAACAGCACGTTCTCGAGGATGTGCACGTTGATCTTGCCCGCCAGCATCAGCAGCAGGCTGGCGCCCAGCGCCAACGACACCGACAGGAACACGCCGATCAGCGTGTCCGGCGACAGCCCGGTGCGGTTGCGCAGGAAGTTGAGCAAGATACCGAACAGCAGGCAGTAGCCGAACAGGCTGCCGTAGGGGCCGGTGTAGGGCTCGCCCAGCAGGATGCCGATGGCCACGCCGGTCAGCGCGGCATGGCCGACCGCCTCGGAGAAGAAGGCAAAACGCTTGACCACCACCAGGGTGCCCAGGCCGCCCAGCACCGGGCCGATCATCAAACCGGCCAGCAAAGCGTTGACCACGAAACCGTAGGCCAGCGCCTCGGGCAGGTAGCCGGCAGTGGCCCAGTCCTGGACCGTTTGCCGAAAGATTTCGAAACTCATCAGGCAAGGCTCTCGCTACGCGGGTGAACGGAGAACAGGCCGAGCAGGCGCTCTGGGGTAAGGGCCTGGGCGGGTGGGGCGTCGAACAGTACCTGGCGGCTCAGGCCGGTAACCCGGTCGGCCAGGCGCAGCACAGCTTCCAGGTCGTGTTCGATCCACAGCACGGTGGTGCCGGCCTGGCGCCAGCCCTGCAGCAGTTGTTCGAACACCTGGATGCCGGCTTCATCCAGGGCCGACATCGGCTCGTCCAGCACCAGCAGTTGCGGCTCGGGGATCAGGCCCTGGGCCAGCAGCACGCGTTGGCGTTCGCCACCGGAAAGCGCGCCCATGCGCCGTTTGCGCTTGTCGAGCATGCCGACCCGCGCCAGGGCCGCGTCGATGGCTGGCTGCACACGGCGCGACAGGCCGAGGAAGGCGGGGCGGCGCTGGCACATGGCAGCCATGAAATCGTCCACGGTCATCGGCAGGCCACGGTCGAACTCCAGCGCCTGCGGCACATAGCCGATCACTTCGCGTTCGCCGGGCCAGTGCAGGGTCAGCTGGCCCTGGTGCGGCATCTGCCCGAGCAGGGTCTTGATCAGCGAACTCTTGCCGCCGCCGTTGGGGCCGACGATGGCATGCACGCTGCCGGCGGCGACGTTGAAGCTGACCTGTTCGAGGATGCGGGTGCGGCCCAGGGTCAGGTCGATGCTGGCAAACTCGATGCGCGGCCCGCAGGCTGTCACCAGGTTGGCGGCGGCGGTCATGCGCGGTTCTCCTGGATGGCGCGGACCACGGTGTCGAGGTTGCGCTTCATCTCCACTTCGTACTTGTCCTTGGTGTATTCGCCGTAGGAGATGTGCGTCAGCGGGTACAGGCGCACGCCGGATTCACGCTGGATGGTTTCGACATAGGCCGACGGGAAGTCCATTTCCGAGAAGATCACCCGCACGTCCAGCGCCTTGAGCTGGTCGATGGTCTTTTTCAGCTGGGCCGGGCTGGGTTCGATGCCATGGGCTGGCTCGACCACCGCGGTCACCTCCAGGCCGAAGTCGCGCACCAGGTAGTCGTAGGCGGCATGGATGGTGGCGACCCGGAAGGTGGCGCTGGGCGCCTCGGTGACCTTGGCCAGTGCGTCGGCACGCAGTGTGCGCAGGCGCTTGGCATAGGCGCGGGCGTTTTGCGTGTACAGCTTGGCGTTGTCCGGGTCGAGCTTGCCCAGTTCGCGGGCGATGTTGTTGACCTGGGCGATGGTGGTGCTGATCGACAGGAAGGTGTGCGGGTTGACCACCTTGCCGGCGCCACGGGCGGCAATGCCGGTGGCCGCCAGCAACGGTACGTTCTGGTTGGCCTCGATGGTGTTGATGCCGGGCTTTTCGCTGGCGGCGATCATGCGGTCGGCGAAATCGTCATGGCCAACGCCGTTGAGCACCACCACGTCCAGGGTGCCGATGCGCTTGATGTCCTCGGCCCGTGGCTCGTAGGCATGGGGGTTGAACCCCGCCGGAATCAGCGGCACCACTTCGGCCTTGTCGCCGACGATGTTGCTCACATAGCTGTAGTAGGGGTGCAGGGTAATGCCGATACGCAGGGGCTTGCCGTTATCGGCCAGGGCCTGTGCCGGCAGGGCAAGGGCCAGGAGCAGGGCGAGGGCGGAGCGGAGCATGGGGGGAGTCCTTGGGTTCAGTGACGGTGTTCGCGGGTGACCCCGGCGTCGTAATGGCTGACCACCTGCTGCCAGCCGGCGGCGATCAGGGCGGCCTGGCCAAGGTCGTCCGGGGGCACGGCGGTGCTGTCGCGGCGCAGCCAGACATCGGCCTGGCCGGTGCTGTCGGCCGGCAGGATCAGCAGCAGGCTGCCGGCCACTTCCGGGGCCTGGCTGCGGCCGAGGTAGGCCCCGGTCTCCAGCCACGACCATTGGTGGCTGCCGCGGCTCTGGCTGCCGGCATCGACCACGAACGGCGGCAGGCCTTCCTCGGCCAGGGCCTGCACGCTGGGCGCGGCGGCGTTTTCTTCACGCAGCAGCTGGATTTCGTCGAAGGCCACCCGCAGGTCGGTGTACAGGCCTTGCTCGGCGGCGGTGAGGTCGCGACGGGCGTCGATCTGGTGGCTGGCGATGGCCTGTTCATCCTCGCGTTCGCCGCGCAGCAGCACCACGCTGGTGGCGAGTACCACGATCAGCAGGCTGACCAGCAGCACGTACAGGGTTTCGTGCCCGGCACCGGCCGGGCGAATCACTTGGGCGCGGCTCATGGCTGGGCGATATCGGCGTGGTCGACTTCCACCACGTGCCCGGGGCCGGCATCGAACAGCACGTAGAACTCGCCGTCCGGGCGCTTGAAGGTCAAGGTCGAGTCATCACCGAGCTTGCCGCCGACCAGCACCTGTTCGTCGTAGCCGATCACGTCCAGGGTAACTCCGGGGGCGCCGCTGCCGTCCGAGAAGCCGCCGGTGCACTTGACCTGGCCGCCGGCCAGCTCTTCACACTCGCACATCGGGTTGTGCGCCAGGGCCGGGCAGGCGGCCAGCACCAGCAAGGGCAGGGCGAGGGTGCGCATCAGGTGTTTCATTTATTGCCTCCTTGTTTCTCGAGCCAGGCCACGGTGGCTGGCGATGCCTTGGCCAGAGGGACGGACGCCTGGTGCATGCTGCCGTCCCAGCCTTCCAGGGTGATCCAGATCTGCGCGTCGGGCTTGGTGCGTGGCGGGATCGGCAACGAGGTGCCCATGTTGTACGGCGCACCGAAGAAAATCGTGCCGGCGGCGCGCAGGCTGCGCGGTTTGCCGATGCGCAGGTAGGCCGCCTTGACGCCGTTGACGCAGGCCTTGCACAGCGATGCATTGAAGACCTTGAAGTGGCCGGCAGGGCCGTCGGCGCGGGGGGCCTCGTCACGCATCTCGGCCAGGTCCAGGGTATAGGGGCCGACCTGGATGTCGTTGATCACATTGGCGCCGAGCCCTGCTTCGCCGCGGAACAGCTTGGCGTCGGCGAAGTACTTGGGCATGAAGCCCAGCGGGATGAGGATCAGCAGGATGTTCAGGTGAAAACGCCACTTCAGCCACAGTTGCTTCAGCGGGCTGACGGTCACGGCTTGGGCCTGGCTCATGGGCGGATCTCCACGGTGGGTTCAGGGCGCGCCATGCGCGGTGCGCGCTCGCTGCGCTTGAGGGCGGCGGCGGTGGCCTGGGCGGTGCGTTTGGTCCAGATCAGCAAACCGCTGAACACCATCAGGGTGAGGACCAGGCCGAAGAAGAACCACACCAGCTTGATCGGCAGGCCGCCGAAATCGCCGGTGTGCAGCGGGCGCATCGACTCGGTGACGAACTCCAGGGCGGAGCGGTCGCTGATCAGGAACTGGCTGTCGACATTACGCGTGTACGGGTTTACCGAGGCGCTCTGGAACATCAGCGGGTACCAGCCTGGCCCTGCCAGGGTGATGTGGCTGTAGGCGGTGGCCGGCAGCGAGATGAAGCTGATGTCCAGTCCCGGGACCGCCAGGCCGGCGATGCGTGCCGCTTCATCCAGGTCGATGCGCGCTGCCGGGCTGCCATTCGGGGTTTGCGGCACGTCCTCACGGGCGATGACCGGCACGATGGGCCGGCTGGAAATGGTGATGTGGTTGTCGGCCAGGATCGCCTGGATCAGGAACCAGGTGCCGGTGATGGAAATGACCGCAATGAACCAGATCGACCAGACCCCGGCCAGGCGGTGCAGGTCGCCCCAGAAAATCCGCGAACCATGGCCGGTGCGCACCGGCTTGAAGAAGCCCTTCCAGAACTTCTTGTACACCACCAGGCCGGTGACCAGCGAAGCCAGCATGGGCAGCCCGAGCAGCGACACCAGGTACCAGCCCCAGCTGAAGCCGTTGGTGAACGGCACCAGCCACCAGCCGTGCAGGGCGCGGGTGAAGGCTTCGAAGTTGAAGTCCGGGGTCTTGCCCTGGATGGCCCCGTTGTAGGGGTTTACATACAGCGTCGGGCTGGTGCCGTCAGGCAGGGTGACATTGGCTTTGACCGCAAAGTGCGAACCGTCGGGCTGGATCAACCGCTCCACTACCATGTCCGGCTCGGCCTTGTGCAGGGCGTCCAGTACCTGCTGGAAGCTCAGGCGTTCGGCGTCGGCGTCGGGCTTGTTGGCGCGCACGGCCGGGTCGGCCAGCCAGACGATTTCCTGGCTGACCACCGCGAGCATGCCGGTGAAGCAGACGATCAGGACAAAGAACCAGATCGGCAAGGCGAGCCAGCTGTGGACCAGGAACCACAGCCTGGATTTGGATTTTTTCGGTGATTTGGCCATCTGACGGTCTTCTGCAATGGGGAGTCGAGCGTGTGCCCAGCCAAAGAGGGGCTGTATTGATAAGGACGAATGAGAATCGAAAACCTGCCGTTTTAAATGCAAGCAAATGTTTCAAGGCCGAGGGCCAATGCCTGTGCGTCGGTGTCATTGGGGGCTGCTGCGCAGCCCATCGCCGGCAAGCCGGGCTCCCACAGGGAGCGCGCAACCTTGAGGTCAGTGTTGTACCTGTGGGAGCCCGGCTTGCCGGCGATGGGCCGCACAGCGGCCCCAATCGATTCAGGCCAAGGTCGGCCTGGAAGGCATGAAGCAGGAGGGATCAGGCGCGGGTCAGGGCCACTGCCGGTTGCGGCTTGCCGTGCAGCTGAGCCAGGTCCTGGTACAGCGCGCGGCCAATTTCCGCCGCGCGCGCCGGCAGCACCGAGAGCAGGGTGTCACTCAGGCCGTGGCTGTTTTCGCAGAAGCCCTGCAGGTACACCGAGGCCTGCAGGTCGGGGCTGGCCAGCACGCGGTAGTTGCGGTCGACGCTGAAATCTTCCAGGTAGCCGGCCAGGGGCGCCAGCAGGTCACGGTGCGAGCGGCGCTCGTAGCCGGTGGCAAGTATCACAGCGTCGTAGCGGTGGGTCTGCTGCTGGCCGGTGGCGAGGTCGCGCAGGGTCAGTTCCAGGCCTTCGCGGGTGGCCACCACGGCTTCGACCTGGCGCCGGCACAGCACGTTGTGGCGGTACTGGTGGGCGACCTTCTGCCGGTAGAGGATGCCGTAGATGCGTTCGATCAGGTTGAGGTCGACCACCGAATAGTTGGTGTTGTGGTATTCGCCCAGCAGCTTGCTGCGCTGGTCGGCCGGTTCGTTGTAGACCAGGTCGGTGTAGTCCGGCGAGAAGATCTCGTTGACGAACGGGCTGTCATCGGCAGGCTTGAGCGCCGAACCGCGCAGGATCATGTCGACCTTGACCGACGGGTAGCTGTCGTTGAGGTCGATGAACGCCTCGGCGGCGCTCTGGCCCGAACCGATCACGGCAATGCGCATCGGCTTGCCGGCGGTGCACGGCAGCTTGTTCAGGCTGCTCAGGTACTGGGAGTGATGGAATACCCGCGGGTCGTCCTTGAAGGCGCCGAACTTTTCCGGGATTTTCGGCGTGCCGCCGCTGCCGACCACCACCGAACGGGTGCGGCGGCTGTATTCGCGGCCTTGGGCGTCGCGCGAGACCAGGCGCAGGTGCTCGACCCGGCCCGCCTGCACGTCCGGCTCGATGCGCAGCACTTCCTCGCCATATACCGCCTGGGTGGCGAAGTGCTCGGCGGCCCAGCGCAGGTAGTCGTTGTACTCGAGGCGGCAGGGGTAGAAGGTGCCGAGGTTGATGAAGTCGGCCAGGCGCTGCTTCTGGTGCAGGTAGTTGACGAAGCTGTAGGGGCTGGTGGGGTTGCGCAGCGACACCAGGTCCTTGAGGAACGAGATCTGCAGCTCGCTCTGGGTGGCCAGGGTTTCGCCGTGCCAGCGATAGTCCTGCTGTTTGTCGATGAACAGCGCGTCGAGGGCATGGCCCTGGGACTCGGCGAGTTCTTCCAGGGCGATGGCCAGGGCCAGGTTGGAAGGGCCGAAGCCCACGCCGATCAGGTCCTTGATGGTTTCCGGTTTTGCAGACTGGCTCATGGCTGCGGTTCCATAATGGTCGAATGTTGACGCTCGCCGGGAGAGGCCGGCGCCTGCGTTTGTACATTGGGTGGAACGAGCCAAACGACGGGGAATTTACTGGCGGGCGACCGGCCACTTGCAACAGGGGGCTAAAGGCTTGCGCCTGTCGGCCGATAGGCAGAACAACCCAAGGACCCATTTGCAACGCAGGGAGTAAGACATGACAGGTATTGCAGCAGTCAGCATCAGCACCACGGCCCAGGCGCTGAGCACCACCCAGGTCGCCGACAGCCAGGATGCGCAAAAGACTGAAGAGAGTGGGGCCGGCACTCAGGCCGACACGTCGAAATTGAAAGGTGGCGGCCAGGCTCAAGGCGCCCAGGGCAGCAGTGAAAGTTCGGAGCCTGCGCACATCAGGCAATTGCGCGAGATGATCAAGAAGCTGCAGAAGCAATTGGCCGAGGAGCAGAAGCAACTGGCCCAGCTGATGGCGCAGAAGATGGACGAAACCACCAAGCTGGCAGTTGTGTCCGCCAAGCAGGCGAGCATCGCCACCATCAATGGTGAAATCCTGCAGGCCACCGCGCAGTTGCTCGAAGCACTACAGAAAACGGGTGGCAGCAGCGCGGGCGGGATGGTCAGCACCACGGCCTGACGAACTTGGGGCTGCTGTGCAGCCCATCGCCGGCAAGCCGGCTCCCACATGGACCGCGCAGGGCAGTTGCTTTCGCAGGCCTGGTGCTGTCACTGTGGGAGCTGGCTTGCCGGCGATAGGGCCGGTGCAGGCCCCATCATTCCGGCGGCGGTCATTCGGCCGCCAGGCGCCCCTTGTTCTGCCGCTCCGCCTTGTACTGCATGGCCACCGCCGGCGCCGGCTTGGCAGCACCGGTTTCCAGCCACTGACGCATGCGGCTGGCATCGGCGAAGTGGGTGTACTTGCCAAAGGCGTCGAGGATCACCATGGCCACCGGGCGGTTGTCCATGCGGGTCAGCAGCACCAGGCAGTGCCCGGCTTCATTGGTGAAGCCGGTCTTGGTCAGCTTGATGTCCCAGTTGCTCTTGTTCACCAGGTGGTCGGTGTTGCGAAAGCCCAGGGTGTAGTTGGGCTTGCGGAAGGCCACGGTCTTCTCGCGGGTGGTCGACAGCTCGCTCAGCATCGGGTACTTGCGCGACGCCATCAGCAGCTTGGCCAGGTCACGGGCCGTGGACACGTTCTGCGTCGACAGGCCGGTCGGCTCGACGTAGCGGGTGTGCGCCATGCCCAGGCTGCGGGCCTTGGCGTTCATCGCCTTGATGAACGCCGGGTAGCCGCCGGGGTAATGGTTGGCCAGGGTGTTGGCCGCACGGTTTTCCGATGACATCAGGGTAATCAGCAAGGTTTCGCGGCGGTCGAGCTGGCTGCCCAGCCGCACACGCGAATACACGCCTTTCATTTCCGGGTTGTTGGCAATGGTCATGGTGAGCATCTCATCCATGGGCTGCTTGGCATCCAGCACTACCATCGCCGTCATCAGTTTGGTCACCGACGCAATCGGTACCACGCGGTCGGGGTGGCTCGAATACAGCTCCTGGTTGGTGTTCAGGTCTATCAGCAGGGCGCTGCCCGAGGCGAGATGCAGCTTGGATGGGTCACGTTGAACCTGGGCCGGGGGTTGTGCAGCAGCGGTCGACGGAAGGGTCGCAGTACCTGTGAGCAACAGCAGCAGGCTGAGGATGGACAGGGATGTTTTCACGTTGAGGCTCACTAAAAGTTGGTATGTCGTTGGCTGTGCAAGGGTTTTCCCCCAAAAACCGCTGCATTCTGGAGTATGGCTGATTTGCTGTCGAATGCCTTATGACTAAAGGGCGCAACGTGAACGAAATTTAATCCGGTACCTGTCCTGTACCCATCATCACTCTGCCGAAGACAGCAGAACAACCTCGAAGGTCGTCCCTTCCTCTTCGGTCGACTCAACCTCAATTCTGCCACCGTGGTTCGCCACGATCTCCGATGCGATGAACAGGCCAAGGCCGAGCCCCGCTGCGGAGCCCCGCTCTCCGGATGAGTAGCTCGAGTATCGCCCTTCCGGCTTGAAGATGTAGGGCATCACCTCGGGTGCAATAGGCTCTCCGGAATTCTGGACGCTGACCCGTGGAACACCATCCACCCTGGCCACCGTGACCTTGATCGGGGCCGTCGCATCGCCATGGCGCAGGGCATTGCCTATCAGGTTGGAGAAAACCTGAGAGATGCGGTCAGGGTCGAATTGCCCGGTGATGTGCGCCTGCTCATCCAGGATGATCCGCGCGTGCGGGAATGCCGTGCGCAGTTCGTCAATGACAGCCTGGCAGATAGAGTTCAGATCCATTTTCCGCAAATCCACTGGAATGCCAGTCCCCAGGTTGCAGCGGGCCAGATCCAGCAAATCGTTGATCATGACATTTGCCCGATGTGCACTGGTACAAACCTGGGTCGCAAGTACCTTTCCCTTTTCATCCAGTCCGGCCTGCCGCTGGATCAGCCCGCCAGCCATGAGTATCGCGCCCAAGGGCGAACGCAAATCATGACCGAGCACGGCGAGCACCATTTTCCGGGTCGCCTCGACTGCCGTTCCGTAGGCCGCGATCGACTCTACGAGCGCTTGGTCAATCGCTTCATTGAACCGGATCATGTCCTGAACATGATGCGCGTCTGCGAACGACTCCTGGGTAAGCCAGAGGGACAGAACGCTTGCGCGCAATGCCCGGTATTCGGACACCATCTGGTCCATCGAGAACCCAGCTATCAAGCGAGCAACCGCGTGGGTCTGCGCTGCGGTTTCGCTGGAACTACTGGGGCCTCTCCCTTGTGCTTTCTCGGACTGTTGTTGCCTGCTCTGGGGCGTTCTCATGTCTGCGGCCACGGTGCGGAGCATCTTCTCGGCATGATTGCGCAAGCCGATGGAGTCCTGCTTCGGCAGCTCTGTTTCAACCGAGCGGGCGTAATTTTCCCAAGCCTGGAGAATGGGTTCCATACTGCTATCAATGAAATCGAACAGTCTCATGGGGGCCTAACCCTGATCTGGAAAAAAGACATCCGAATAGCTTAGTTCATCCGGGAAGCAGGAAGTTTGAGCGGCAGCCATGAGCGGCCCACCTGGAGTTCAGCCAAAGGCGATCCCGATGCAACCTGCGTCGGGGGCAGGGGCATCGGGAAGTCTTGCCGGCGGCCTGGGTTCAGGCATGGATCAGCGAGAGGTCGCTGATGATGCAGATCGAGCCGTCATCGGCTGGCGTGGTATCGGTGTAGTCCACCTGGTTGTAGACCCCGCCGTGGAACTCGAATAGCTGTGTAGCCCAGGTGCTGTCGAACTGTAGATCGCCGGACGTACCGCTCACGCCATTGCACTTGGCCGTAACGTTGACCACGCCTGCTGCGGTGGCATGGATGCTCACCTCGAACTTTGCCCCCAGCGGTACCCCCTTGAGCACCGTCGAGTTGATCGGGTCAGTCTGGTTGTAGGTCCGCCGAAAACCCAGGGTGATGTCGCCCTTTTTCCAGAACACCTTCACGGGCGGGCTGTCGTCCCCGTAGACATGCATCTGCGCGATGACCACCTTCTGCGCCCAGTTGACCTTGGTCAGCGTCATTTCCTGGCGATTCCAGTGATTCGGGGCACCGCCCAAGGTCCAGTATTTCGGCTCCGACCACTCGCAGCGGGTCCTGCGGGTGCTTTTGCTCGAAGCGCCTTTGGTGGGGGCAGACAACTGGACCGAACCATCGCTGAGCACTGTCACGTAGTTCGGGTACAGGGCAATCGCTTCGCTGCCGGTGAGTTCGACCGCTACGGTGCTGATCGACGATTCAGCTACCGGAACGGCGAGGATAAGGTTGCGGATATCTACGCTCATGGGGAGAACTCCTGAATGAAAATGACGGTGGGTGCCGCAGCAGCACGGTGGCGGCTGCTGGAATGAAATTTAGCCTTGCGCTAAATCATCGTCAATAGCTAACGGCTAAAATTATTTCGCCGGGCGACAAATTACCTGTTGGCGAAAATTTTCCGCAGCGGGGCTTTACGCTTGATTTGGCGGTGAGATAAGCTTTCCTTGAATACTGTACGAATATACAGCTGTCAGGATAACAATATGTCTAAGCACATGAAGTCGACGCCCCATCAGCGCCAGGAAATGACCGGAATGGAGCGGCTGAGCTTGCGGGTATCAGCGATGATCAACCACCCGCTCGCGCAGACGCAGCGCTGGGTGACGGTGCATCGCCTGGATACCGACGGTGATGCCGAGTGGGAGGAGGTGATGGGCCTGCTGGCCGAGACGCCCGAGCTGGAACTGACCTTCAACGAAGACGAGAGCGTGACGGTACGCTGGGAGCGCGGCAGCGTGGAGGAGCGCGACGACTTTATCGTCGAGCAGGACAGCGAGCAGCAGGTCGAGGAGGCGGCACCTTTCTGAAGGTCAGAAAGAGCCTGCGGGGTAGCGTAATACTGTTCACTCGAGTCTGATGTGACATCGATGGGGCTGCCTTGCAGCCCTTCGCGGGCAAGCCCGCTCCCACAGGAATGTGCATTCCTTGAGGCTTGCATCGTACTTGTGGGAGCGGGGCTTGCCCGCGAAGGGCCGCAAGGCGGCCCCAGTTGCGCGAATGGACAGCATTACGCCGGGGTGGTGGGCTTCGCTTTACACAAGGTGTGCATTCCACACCAGCAGCACCCTGGCCTGGATGTAGGTCTCTTCCCGGCGAATCATGCGGTCCTTGTGCCGCGAGTTGTCGGAAATCATCTCGAAATGGTCTTCGTCGGCAATCTGCAGCCGCTTGATGTAGATGTGGTCGCCCCAGGAGAAGAAGTAGATTCCATCGCCGACGAACTCGCGGATGCTGACGTCCACGATCAGCGGGTCGCGGTGCTTGATGGTCGGTTCCATCGACTGCCCCCAGCCGGTCACCATCTTCAGGTGGTGGTGCTCGCTGAACTCCACGCCCAGCTCGCGCAGGTGGCTTGGGCTGACGCGAACATCCTTGAACATCTCGGGGTAGTCGTGGGGGATCTGCCCGCCGCCCATGGCCGCACGGACGTCGTAGTGGGCAATCCACACTTCGTCGCCCACCAGGCCTGGCCGAACAAGTTCAGCCGCCACCAGCGTCGAGTCTGCCGGCTCCTCGGCGGCGGCCAGCAGCCTTTGCCGGGTTTCTTCGGGGATGCCTCTGCCGCTTCTGGCAAGCATCTGCTTGACCAGGTCGGCCGCGGAAAGCTTGCTGTCGCCAGCCTCGGCCGGCGACTGCGCCAGGTCGCCCGCTGCCACCGCGTCGAACCACCCCCGCGGCAAACCTTCGATGCCCTCGATCCTGCGGGCCACGTCATCGCCCAGGTTCTTCGCTGTCTTGTCCGAAAGGATCTGGCTCAGGTGCGCAGGCGCCATCCCCCAGCGCTCTGCGCAGGATCCCTTCCTCTGGCTGCCGATCAGCTTGACCAGGTTGTGCTTGCGAATTTCGTAGATGTCCATGGGGCGAAGCATGCCAGTGTTTAGCTTGCTGCTAAATATGCTCAAGGCTAAATTTCTCTTGTCACGATATTAGCTGTAGGCTAAATTAAATATGCAAGCAAGGAAAGCCACCGAGAAGCTGTTCTCCAGGCTTACGACATCACCATCCGTTATGAGGTTTTCATGGACCCGACTGACCTCGGCCCAGGCACCATCACCTGGCTGGGCGGAACAGGCACCGTGTTGCTGGGTGCATTCCTCTGGCTGCGCAAGTGGCTGTCCAGGGATGCGGCTGACCGTGCCATGGACAACGCTGATATTGGCGTGGTCCGGCGCCTGAATGAGCTGCTCGATATCGAGCGTGACGCCCGAAGAGAAGCGCAGGCCAGGGCCGATCAGTTTGCCAAGGAGCGCAATGAACTGGTGATCACTGTAGGGCGCCTGGAAGGCAAGATCGAAGCGCTGACCAGTCGGGGCGGCCATCCTCCCCGGCAGGTCACCGTCCAGGGCGAGGGGATCGCCCGCCTGCGCGGGAAGCAGGGTGAGTGAGGCGGCCCGCAAGACAAATTCTGTTCATGCCCATGCGTATGGGCCCTTTTCTGTATGGAGACAACATGGCTCGATTGGATTCTGCCGCTGCCGGCGGCGCGAACGTGCTCGCATTCCTGGACATGCTGGCCTGGTCCGAGGGTACCTCGACCATCGCTGCCAGTGACGATGGCTACAACGTCCTGGTCGGCGGCCAACTGTTCAATGACTACAGCGGGCACCCGAGGCAGAAGGTGTGGTTGCCCAGCTACGGCATCCACAGCTCTGCGGCAGGGCGGTACCAGATTCTGGCCGGTACCTGGGATGCCATCGTGAGCACTTATGGCTTCAATGGCCGCTTTACCCCTGAGGCCCAGGACCTGGCGGCAATCAAGTTGCTGAGCGAGTGCGGCGCACTGGCACTGATCAAGGTCGGCCGCATTGCCCAGGCGATCGCCAAGGCCGCGCCGATCTGGGCCAGCCTGCCTGGCGCGGGCTATGGTCAGCGCGAGCACCAGTTGGCCGCGTTGTTGGCAATGTTCATAGCCTGCAGCGGGGAGGTTCAGGCGTAACGCCCAGGCAAAAAAAGACCCGCCAGGTAGGCGGGCCAGAAGGGCGTAGGGAGCAACGCACAACAAATACGGGTCAGGCGACCAGGGTGCCTGGTTGCAACTGTTCGACCAGGGCCTGGGCCGAGGCGAGGGTCGGCATCGGGCCGCTTACGGCTTCGCCGTTGCGTACCAGGTACCAGCATGCCAGCAGGCCCTGCTGACGCAGCGAAGCGGGGACGGCACTGCCGACGACGGACATGATCTGGATAGTGGCCATGTGGACCTCCTGTAAAACATGGCCCTACCTTACGCAGCAGCCGGGGCGGTTTGAAATTAACTTCCTCGATAGTGGTCATTGGTTCTATCAACATTTACCACCGCGGCGGGCCGTAATACACCGGTGGCGGGCCGTAGTAGGTGCGGTAGCCCGGCGGCGGTGGTGCTGGCACGTAGTACGGCTGGTAGTACACCGGCGGTGGCGGTGGTTGCACGTACACCGGTGGCGGCCCGTAGTAGACCGGTTGGCGCTCGACGTACACGGTACGGTCACGCCCGCCATAAACCGTCGCCCCGACCACGGCGCCAACCACGGCCGCACCCAGCAGCGGGCCGGGGCCATACCAACCGCCATGGCCATGGCCGCCGTGGGCGACAGCGGGCGCGCTGATGGCCAGAGCGCCGACCAGCAGGGCGATTCCGGGAATGTGACGGTTCATGAAGAAACCCTCGCAAGGACACCCCAGGTGTGGGGTCCTATTACTATGACTCCACTTTTCGTCAGCTGAGCACGGGGGAACGGTAAAGGTTGTGTAAGCGACGACCAGCGGTTACGTCTGTTACGCTGAACAAACGTTTCAGTTATGACAAAGGAGCAGGTTATGTCGACAACTCCCAGCAGAGACACCGTGCTGTGCATCTCCCTGGCGGGCCGCCCCGGCACCTTCGGGGTACGGTTCCACAACCACCTGTACCAGCAGCTGGGCCTGGACTTCTACTACAAGGCCATGCGCACCGATGACCTGCCGGCGGCGGTGGCGGGCATCCGTGCCTTGGGTATCCGCGGTTGCGGGGTATCGATGCCGTACAAGGAGGCCTGCATGGCCCTGGTCGACGAGATCGACCCATCGGCGGCGGCCATCGAATCGGTCAATACCCTGGTCAATACCAATGGTCACCTGAAGGCCTACAACACCGATTACCTGGCCGTGCGCCAGTTGCTGGAGCAACACCAGGTCGACCCGGCCACGGCGTTTGCCTTGCGCGGCAGTGGCGGCATGGCCAAGGCGGTAGCCAGTGCCTTGCGCGATGCCGGGTTCGCCGAAGGTATCATCGTTGCGCGCAACGAGCAGGCCGGGCGGCAGCTGGCAGACGTGTGCGGTTATCGCTGGGTGGCGGAGCTGGGCGACCTGTGCCCACCCATGCTGGTGAACGTGACGCCGATCGGCATGGCGGGCGGGCCCGAGGCCGAGGAGCTGGCGTTTTCCGAGAACGCCATCGCCGCGGCGGCGCGGGTGTTCGATGTGGTGGCGATGCCGGAGAGCACACCGTTGATCCGACGGGCGCGGGCGTTGGGCAAGCCGGTGATCACCGGGGTGGAGGTGATTGCGCTGCAGGCGCTGGAGCAGTTCGTGCTGTACACCGGGGTGCGACCCACCCTGGCGCAGGTGGAGGCGGCGGTGGCGTACGCCCGGGATATCTGATTATTCCTGTACCGGCCCTTTCGCGGGCTTGCCCGCTCCCACAGGTACTGCACAGATTTCAGATTCCGTGAGGTCCCTGTGGGAGCGGGCAAGCCCGCGAAGAGGCCGGCACAGGCATTGACAAGGTCAGAACACCTTGTGCCCCTCATCCAGCTGCTGGTCGACCAGCGCCCGGCCATGGGCCAGCGACACATGCTGTGCGTTCTCGAGGTCGGAGAAGAACTTCATCGGCATCGACATGCGCCTGCTGGTGTGTCCGTCGGGGTCGGTGATCAGGCACCCGGCGGCATAGGGCAGGGGGGAATCGGGGTGGGGCATCACGCTGGCGGTGATGGTGTGCTTGCGATATTCACAGTGAAGAGATTGCATCGTCCTTACCTCGCTGTGGCATGTGAAGCAGTTACCTTCATATACCACAGCAAGGGGCCGGGAGTTCCCGGCCCGACGAGCGAGCCGCGATGAACGCTCAGCCTTTGAGTTCGGTCGGCTGGATGACTTCGACCCAGTAACCATCCGGGTCCTTGACGAAGGCCAGGTGGTTCATGCGCCCGTCCTGCAGGCGCTTCTGGAACGGTACGTCCAGTGCCTCGAAGCGTGCGCAGGCGGCGCGTACGTCCGGTACCGAGATGCAGATGTGGCCAAAGCCGCGTGGGTCGGTGTTGCCGTTGTGGTAGGCAAACTCGGCATCGTTTTCGGTGCCGTGGTTGTGGGTCAGCTCCAGCACGCCCGGGATCGACTTCATCCACTGGTGGCGTTCGCTGTCATCGGCCGGGATCTGCGCCGGGTCGACCAGGGCCAGGAAGTACAGGCTGAAGGCGGCTTCGGGGAAGTCGCGCTTGTCCACCAGGCGGAAGCCCAGCACGCGGGTATAGAAGTCCAGGGACTTCTCGATGTCCTTGACCCGCAGCATGGTGTGGTTGAAGACGAACTGGGCGGTGGCGGCGTCCGGTTGGGCGGTGACGCCAGGCAGGGTTTGCAGATCATGCAGGCTCATGGGAACTCCTGAGACGGGGCCGGGCGCAGGGCGCCGGCAAAACAGACAGGCCGGCCATGATACGGCAGTGTGCCGATTGCGCAAATGAAAGCGCCCTGCACGAGGCAGGGCGCTGGAATTAGAGGCCCGCATGTGCGGGCGCGTGATGGGGTCGCTAGTCCTTTAGCTGTCTCGATACTGAGCCAGCCCTTGTGAAAAAAGTGTGAAGCACGTGTGGACGTTTCATCAGCGTACCCAGCTTTCTACCGTGGCGGCTCCGTATTGTTCTTTCCAGGCCTTGAGCCCACGGTGGTTGCCGCCTTTGGTCTCGATCCGCTCGCCGGTGTGCGGATTGGTGTAAACCTTCACCACACGCGCGCGGCGCTGTTGCTTTGGCGCTGCACTGGAAACCCGGGCCACTGCCTTCGGGTCGAGGATGGCGATGATATCGCGCAGGCTCTTGTCGTAGCTTTTCATCAGGCCGACTAGTTTCTGCTCGAATTCGATTTCGCGTTTGAGGCCGGCATCCTTTTTCAACGCTTCCAGTTGCGCCATCTGTTCCTGGAGCGCTTTTTCGGCAGCACGAAACTCTGCAAGTCTGGACACTGTAATCACTCCTGTACGTCGGTCGTGGCAGGGCGTGACGAACATTGAAGAAGAATAAAAACGCCGGCCACGCGGGTGGGTTCCGCTGTTCGCTGATATCGAGTGTAGTCATTCATGGGTACTGGGTAAACTGCAAACTTTTTGTAAGTAAGCCGGGAACTTTCCTAGTTTTGCGCGCGGTATTGTCCAGTTTTTCCGCGGTTGCCTTGCGGTGCGCTTAGACCATGGTCCAATGGCCCGTGCCAGAGCCTTCGCGCGATAATTTCAGATGATGGCCGGCTATTGTTCGGCCCCCTCGCAGTACCGTGGCCAGCACGTGCCACAGGTTGTTTACTCGCCTTGATTCTGGATGTTTTCTCCCATGTTTGCCCCTTTTCCCCTCGCCCCCGGGCGTCGTGTTGCCGGCTTGTTCCTGTTGTGTGCCGGCGTCAATGCCCAGGCCGCCGGTTTTCTTGAAGACAGCAGTGCAAAGGTCGAAGCACGCAATGTCTATTTCAACCGGGATTTCCGTGACGGCCACAGCAGTTCCAGCCAGGGTGCGTCCAAACGCGAAGAATGGGCACAAGGTTTCATCCTCAATGTGCAGTCGGGTTACACGCAGGGGCCGGTAGGTTTTGGCGTGGATGCGCTGGGCATGTTGGGCTTCAAACTTGACTCCAGCCCGGCAGACAGCAACAGCGGCCTGTTGCCGTCTTCCGGCCATGACCCACGGCACTCGGCGGACCAGTACGCGAAGATGGGCCTGGCGGCCAAGGTCAAGGTTTCCAATACCGTGCTCAAGTACGGTTCGATGATGCCGGATGTGCCGCTGCTCAAGTACAACGATGGCCGCCTGCTGCCGACCATGTTCCATGGCTCCATGCTCACCTCCGAAGAAGTGCGCGACCTGAAGTTCACCCTGGCCCGCCTGGACAAGTACACCGCACGGGATTCCACCGACCGCCAGGACATTCGCGTGCATTGCAAGAACAAGCGCTATGCCTGCGATATCGAGGCTGACCACTTTGACCTGGCCGGTGTCGATTACCGTTTCAACGAGCGCTTCAGCGCCCAGTACCAGGTGGCCAAGCTGGAGAACATCTACCGCCAGCACTTCCTTGGCCTGGTGGCCAGCCAGCCATTGGCGGTGGGCAGCCTGTCGGCAGACCTGCGCTTGATCAAGAGTGACGACATCGGCAATGCCCGCGCCGGCGAAATCGACCATCGCGCGTTCAGCGGCATGCTCGGCTACAGCCTGGGTGGCCACAAGCTCAGTGCCGGCTGGCAACGCATGTATGGCGACAGTGCCATGCCATACCTGGATGGCACCAACCCGTACCTGGTCAACTATGCCCAGGTCAACGACTTCGCCGCCGCCCAGGAACGTTCCTGGCAGGTGCGTTATGACTATGACTTCAAGGCCCTGGGCGTGCCCGGCCTGACTTTCTTCACCCGTTACATCAACGGTGACAATATCAAGGTGCCGGGCAGCACGGCCGAAGGCAAAGAATGGGAACGCGACACCGAGTTCAAGTACCAGGTGCAAAGTGGCACGTTCAAGGACGTCAGTGTGCGCCTGCGTAATTCCACTTACCGCAGCAACTATGAAAAGTGGGCGCGTGACATGGACGAGACACGGGTCATTGTCAGCTACAACTTCTCCATCTTCTGACGGGGCGCTTTGCCAAATACCGGCAGCCACCTGACAATGACTGCTGGTTCCCGCAAAGGGCAGGGCAATGAAAGACCTGTTGTTGATCGGCATCGGCCCGGGTGACCCGCGCCAGGTCACCTACGAGGCGGTCGATGCGCTTCGCCAGGCCAGCGTGTTCTTCGTGCTCGACAAGGGCGGCGACAAGGACGAACTGGTGCACCTGCGCAAGGCCATCCTGCAACGCTATCGGCCCGAGGGCGGCTACCGCCTGGTGCAGGTCGCCGACCCTGCACGCGATGGCCAGGCCGATGACTACCTGGGCGCGGTGCAGGACTGGCACCGGCAGCGTGCGGCGCTGTATGCCCAACTGATCGAACAGGAGTTAGGCATTGGGGAAACCGGCGCCTTTCTGCTGTGGGGCGAGCCGACGCTGTACGACAGCACCCTGCGCATCCTTGGCCTGGTCCGCGAGCGTGGTGTGGCGCTGCGCCTGCAGGTCATTCCGGGCATCAGCAGCGTGCAGGCGTTGGCGGCGCGCCATCAGGTGCCGCTCAACCGCATCGGTGAGCCGTTGACCGTATTGCCAGGGCGGCGCCTGGCCGGGCAGGGGCAGATCGACAATGTGCTGGTGATGCTGGACGGACAGTGCGCGTTTGCCCGGCTCGATGACCCGGCGTTGATGATCTACTGGGGCGCGTACCTGGGGACCGCGGATGAGGTGCTGATTGCCGGGCCGTTGCAGGCGGTGAAGGCGCAGATAATGGAAGTGCGTGAGCGGGAGCGGGCGCGCAAGGGATGGATCATGGATAGCTACCTGTTGCGCAGGGAGCTGTAGTCAGCTACAGCCTGTGCCGGCCTCTTCGCGGGCTCGCCCGCTCCCACAGGTACAGCGCCAGCTTTGGGGCCGCGCGTTCCCTGTGGGAGCGGGCAAGCCCGCGAAGCAGGCGACACCGATTTCAAGGGTTACCCAGAATGGCCTGCACCTTCTCCCGCAACTGGTCGATGCTGAACGGCTTGCCGATGAGGTGCATGCCCTCCGGTACATCGACGCTTTCGGCATAGCCACTGGCGAACAGCACCGGCAACAGCGGGCGCAGTTCGCGCGCCTTGGCCGCCAACTCTTCGCCACGCATGTCCGGCAGCCCCACATCGGTCATCATCAGCGCCAGTGCCTGGTTCGGGTCCTCGAGAATGCGCAGCGCCGCGTTGGCATGCTCCGCTTCGATGACGGTGTAGCCCAACTCGTCGAGCACTTCGACCATCAGCATGCGTACGATGTCGTCGTCTTCGACTACCAGAAGGTGCATGGTTGCGATCCTGTGCAGAATGAATGTCTTTAATCTGTGCTCCGGATGGCAGCAGAAGTTCCCCGAGGATACCGGTCCGTGCAATCAGATGGAACGATTGGCGCACATCACCTTCAAATACTGGCTAAATGCCCTGCCAGACCCGCCAAAGCTGGTTAGACTCGCTTTACGGGACAGAGCAGTGGCAGACAACTACAACGATCGCTTTGCCACACTTTCAATGGACTTTACTTGCTCGGGCGTTTTCACATGATTCAAGCAGCCTCGATGGACCAGCGGAGCTTCCGCAAGCTGTTGAGCCGCAACGTCGGCCTACCCCTGGGGGTTGGCCTGCTGGGGGCCGTTGCCTTCGTCGCGGTGATCAACTACCTGCTTTCGGCCTTGCAGTGGGTCGAGCACACCGACCGGGTGATCGGCAATGCCAACGAAACGGTCAAACTGTCGATCGACATGGAAACCGGCATGCGTGGCTTCCTGATCACCGGCGACGAGCGTTTCCTCGACCCCTACGAGGTGGCCAAGCCGCGCATCTTCGGTAGCCTGCAGAGCCTGCGCGGCATGGTCGAGGACAACCCGCAACAGGTCGAACGCATCGACCGGCTGATCGCCCTGCAGCAGGCGTGGAACACCTTCGGCAGCGAGATGATCAACATGCGCCGCAGCCAGGGTGATTACCGCGCCTTGATCGGCAACGGCCGCGGCAAGCGCCTGACCGACGAGATCCGCAAGGAGTTCGACAACCTGATCGCCAGCGAACAACAGTTGCGTATGGCGCGCAACGAGCGAGTCAACAGTGTGACCGTCACGGTCATGTCGTCCTTCGTGCTGTTCATCGTCGGCCTCAGTGCCTTGCTGGCCTACCTCGGGCGGCGCGACCTATTGGCGCTGTCGGGTACCTATGACGAAAACTTCAAGGCCCAGCAGCGCGCGGCCGAGCGCCTGGAACACCAGGCCTGGCTGCGCAACGGGCAGACCCAACTGGCCGAACAGGTGCTTGGCCAGCTGACCTTGCCCATGCTCGGTGACAACATCCTGCGTTTCTTCGGCGGTTACCTGGGCAGCGTGGTCGGCGCGCTGTACGTGCGTGACGAGCATGGCCGCCTGGTGCGTGTGGCCAGTTATGGCCTGGATGCCGAGGAGCAGGCCCGCGAGCAGGTGCTGGGCGATCACGAAGGCCTGCTGGCCCAGGCCGTGCGCGAAGCGCGGCTGCTGCGCCTGGACGATTTGCCCGACGACTATTTCCACCTCAGTTCCGGCCTGGGGCGGGGCCTGCCGCGTAGTGCCATGCTGATGCCCTGCAGTGATGACGGGCAGATCAACGGTGTGCTGGAGCTGGGCTTCCTGCGGCCGCTGCAGGAGCGTGACGAAGAGATGCTGCAGCGGGTCCGTGGCAACCTCGGTATCTCCATCGAAAGCGCCCGCTACCGGCAGCGCCTGCAGGAAGTGCTGGCCGAGACCCAGCAACTGAACGAAGAGCTGCAAGTGCAGCAGGAAGAGCTGAAAACCGCCAACGAAGAGCTCGAAGAGCAATCCCGCGTGCTCAAGGAGTCCCAGGCCCATCTGGAAACCCAGCAGGCGGAACTGGAGCAGACCAACGAGCAATTGTCCGAGCGCACCGAGGCGCTGGACCGCAAGAACGACGAACTGCTCCAGGCCCAGGACGAGCTGCAGGCGCGCGCCGAGGAACTGCAGCGTTCGAGCAAGTACAAGTCCGAGTTCCTCGCCAACATGTCCCACGAGCTGCGCACGCCGCTGAACAGTTCGCTGATCCTGGCCAAGCTGCTGGCGGAGAACGGCGAGGGCAACCTCAGCGACGAGCAGGTCAAGTTCGCCGAATCCATCTATTCGGCCGGCAACGACCTGCTCAACCTGATCAACGACATTCTCGACATCGCCAAGGTGGAAGCCGGCAAGCTCGAAGTGCGCCCCGAAAGCACCCAGGTGGAACGCCTGGTCGAAGGCCTGCGTGGCATGTTCGAGCCGTTGGCCGGGCACAAGGGCCTGGCCTTCGAGGTGACCACCGAGGCGCAGGTGCCGGCCACGCTGTTCACCGACCGCCAGCGCCTGGAGCAGATCCTCAAGAACCTGCTGTCCAACGCCATCAAGTTCACCGAGCGCGGCCAGGTCAGCCTGAACATCGGTTACCAGCCTGGCACCGGCATCGTCTTTGCCGTGCGCGATACCGGCATCGGCATCGCCGCCGACCAGCAGCAGGCGATCTTCGGCGCCTTCCACCAGGTCGATGGCACCAGCAACCGCCGTTATGGCGGCACCGGCCTGGGCCTGTCCATTTCCCGCGACCTGGCGCACCTGCTGGGTGGGCAGATCAGCGTCGACAGCAGCCCCGGCCAGGGCAGCGTGTTCAGCCTGATCCTGCCGGAGCGCTATGAGCGCGTGGCGCAGGATATCGAGCCGCTCAGCCTGCGCCCGGCGGTCGACAGCCTGCCACCCGCGCCGCAGGCACCGGCGGTGGCGGCGCCGAAACGCCAGGCACCGGCATTCGCCGACGACCGCGAGCGCGCGCCGTTCGGCAACCGCTGCATCCTGGTGATCGAGGACGAACCGAACTTCGCCCGCATTCTCTTCGACTTGGCCCACGAGCTGGGTTACAGCTGCCTGGTGGCGCAGGGCGCCGACGAGGGCTTCGAGCTGGCCGCCCAGTACATCCCCGATGCCATCCTGCTGGACATGCGTTTGCCCGACCATTCCGGCCTGACCGTGCTGCAACGCCTGAAGGAGCAGGCGAGCACCCGGCACATTCCGGTGCATATCATTTCCGTGGAGGACCGGGTCGAGGCTGCCATGCACATGGGCGCCGTCGGCTACGCGGTCAAGCCCACCAGCCGCGAACAACTCAAGGAAGTGTTCGCCCGCCTGGAGGCCAAGCTGACCCAGAAGCTCAAGCACATCTTGCTGGTGGAAGACGACGACCTGCAGCGCGAAAGCATTGCCCGCCTGATCGGCGACGACGATGTCGAGATCACCGCCGTGGCCATGGCCCAGGATGCCCTGGCGTTGCTGCGCGAGAACATCTACGACTGCATGATCATCGACCTCAAGCTGCCCGACATGCTCGGCAACGAGCTGCTCAAGCGCATGACCGCCGAGGACATCCGTGCCTTCCCGCCGGTGATCGTGTATACCGGGCGCAACCTGACCCGCGAAGAAGAAGCCGACCTGCTCAAGTATTCGCGCTCGATCATCATCAAGGGCGCCCGCTCGCCGGAGCGCCTGCTCGACGAAGTGACGCTGTTCCTGCACAAGGTCGAGTCGCAGCTGTCCAACGAACGCCAGCGCATGCTCAAGACCGCGCGCAGCCGCGACAAGGTATTCGAAGGCCGCAAGGTGCTGCTGGTGGACGACGACGTGCGCAACATCTTCGCCCTGACCAGCGCGCTGGAACACAAGGGCGCGATCGTCGAAATCGGCCGCAACGGCCGCGAAGCCATCGAGCGCCTGGAGCAGCATGACGACATCGACCTGGTGCTGATGGACGTGATGATGCCGGAGATGGACGGCTTCGAGGCCACCCGGCTGATCCGCCAGCAACCGCGCTGGCGCAAGCTGCCGATCATTGCCGTGACCGCCAAGGCGATGAAGGATGACCAGCAGCGTTGCCTGCAGGCCGGCGCCAACGATTACCTGGCCAAACCGATCGACCTGGACCGCTTGTTCTCGCTGATCCGTGTGTGGCTGCCGCAACTGGAGCGAATTTGACTAGCGAACGTAACACCGATATCGAAATCCGCTTGCTGATCGAGGCCATCTACCTCAAGTACAGCTACGATTTCCGCAACTATTCCGGCGCGTCGATCAAGCGCCGGATCCTGCATGCGCTGCGCCAGTTCGACTGCCTCACGGTGTCGGCGCTGCAGGAGCGCGTGCTGCACGACCCTGGCATGTTCATGCAGTTGCTGCAGTACCTGACGATCCCGGTCAGCGAGATGTTCCGCGACCCGGGGCACTACCTGGCGCTGCGCAACGAAGTGGTGCCGCTGCTGCGCACCTGGCCGTCGATCAAGGTGTGGATTGCCGGTTGCAGCACGGGCGAGGAGGTGTATTCGATGGCCATCCTGCTGCGCGAGGAGGGCCTGCTGGAGCGCACCATCATCTACGCCACCGACATCAACCCACATTCGCTGGACAAGGCCAAGCAGGGCATCTACTCGATGCAGAGCATGCGCGAGTACGCCGAAAACTATCGCATCGCCGGCGGCCGGCGGGACTTTGCCGAGTACTACACGGCGGCCTACGGCAACGCCATCATGGACAGCACCCTGCGTGACAACGTGACCTTCGCCGACCACAGCCTGGCCACCGACAGCGTGTTTTCCGAAACCCAGTTGGTGTCGTGCCGCAACGTGCTCATCTACTTCAACAAGGAACTTCAGGACCGCGCCCTGGGCCTGTTCCACGAGTCCCTGTGCCACCGCGGCTTCCTGGTGCTGGGCAGCAAGGAATCGGTGGATTTTTCCGCCTACAGCGAGCGCTTCGAGCCGCTGGTCAAGCCCGAACGGATCTACCGCAAGTCATGAAAGGCGTACGCGCGATGGTGGTCGGCGCCTCGGCGGGTGGCGTGACGGCGCTGTTCAGCGTGCTGGGCGCGTTGCCGGCCGGCTTCGCCATCCCGGTAATTTGCGTGCTGCACCTGCCCGATGACCGCCACAGCCAGCTGGCCGAGGTGCTGCAGCGCCGCCTGCGGCGGCCAGTGTGCGAGGCCCGCGACAAGCAGCCGCTGCGCGCCGGGCAGATCTACGTGGCCGGGCCGGGTTACCACCTGTCGGTGGAGCGTGACCTGACCCTGTCGTTGAGCCAGGAGCCGCCGGTGCATTTCTCCCGGCCGGCGATCGACTACCTGTTCATGTCGGCGGCCGATGCCTATGGTGCCGGCCTGCTGGGCATGCTGCTCACCGGGGCCAATGAAGATGGCGCCGAAGGCCTGGCCTATATCAAGCACAACGGGGGCCGGACCGTGGTCCAGGACCCTTGCGACGCACAGGTGGCGCTGATGCCGGAGGCCGCACTGGCCCTGCACCAGCCCGACCATATTCTTTCTCTGAGTGGCATCGAGCGATTGCTCGCCGCCCTGGAACCCAGCGCATGCTAAGCCACACCATCGCCAAACTGCTGATCGTCGACGACCTGCCAGAAAACCTGCTGGCCCTCGACGCCCTGATCCAGGGCCAAGACCGCGAGGTGCACCAGGCCCAGTCGGCCGAAGCAGCGTTGTCGCTGTTGCTCGAGCACGAGTTCGCCCTGGCCATCCTCGACGTGCAGATGCCGGGCATGAACGGTTTCGAGCTGGCCGAGCTGATGCGCGGCACGGAAAAGACCCGCAACATCCCCATCGTGTTCGTCACTGCCGCCGGGCGCGAGATGAACTACGCGTTCAAGGGTTATGAAAGCGGCGCGGTGGACTTTCTGTACAAGCCGCTCGACACCTTGGCGGTGAAGAGCAAGGTGTCGGTCTTCGTCGACCTGTACCGCCAGCGCAAGGTGCTCGACCGCCAGTTGCAGGCCCTGGAACGCAGCCGCCAGGAGCAGGAGCTGCTGCTGGCCCAGCTGCAAACGGCGCGGGGTGAACTGGAGCATGCCGTGCGCATGCGCGATGACTTCATGTCGATCGTGTCCCACGAGGTGCGCACCCCGCTCAATGGCCTGATCCTGGAAACCCAACTGCGCAAGCTGCACCTGGCACGCGGCAATCTTGCCGCCTTCAGCGGCGACAAGCTGCAGGCCATGGTCGAGCGCGACGAGCGGCAGATCAACAGCCTGATCCGCCTGGTCGAAGACATGCTCGATGTATCGCGCATCCGCACCGGCAAACTGTCGCTGCGGCCCAAGGCGTTCGACCTGGGCCAGCTGGTGCGCGGCCTGGTGGAGAACTTTGCTGCCCAGGCCAGCGCACTGGATACCCATTTCGAGTTGCAACGCTGCGAGCCGCTGCGGGGCGAGTGGGACGAGTTTCGCATCGAGCAGGTGCTGGCCAACCTGTTGTCCAATGCCTTGCGTTATGGTGAGCGCAAACCGGTGCAGGTGCGGGTGTTCGAGCAGGACGGCCTGGCCTGCGTGCAGGTGCAGGACCATGGCATCGGCATCTGCGTGGCCAACCAGCAGCGCATCTTCCAGCAGTTCGAGCGGGTCGCCACCCAGCAGGCCAGTGGTGGGTTGGGCCTGGGGCTGTACATATCGGAGCAGATCGTCCAGGCACACGGCGGGCGCATACTGGTGGAGAGTGAAGAGGGCAAAGGCGCCACCTTTACCTTGCAGTTGCCACTGGCAACTTACGAACAACAAAACGACCAGGCACGGGCAACCTCTGCCTGAGCCTGGGGTCTGATGGCCAGCTGTAAGTATTTCAAGGCGTTGACATGAGTGAAGATGCACAAGATGTAGTACTGGTGGTCGAGGACGAACCGGCGATTCGCATGATCCTGCGTGATTACCTGGCAGGCGAGGGTTACCACGTGCTGGTGGCCGAGGATGGCGAGCAAGCGTTCGCGATCCTGGCGAGCAAGCCGCACCTCGACCTGATGGTGACGGACTTCCGCTTGCCGGGCGGGATTTCCGGGGTGGACATTGCCGAGCCGGCGGTGAAATTGCGGCCGGACCTGAAGGTGATCTTCATCAGCGGCTACCCGGCAGAGATTCTCGAATCCGGCAGCCCGATCACCCGCAAGGCACCGATCCTGGCCAAGCCGTTCGACCTGGATACCTTGCACGAGCAGATCCAGTTCCTGTTGCGTTAAAGCTGATGGCCCTATCGCCGGCAAGCCAGCTCCCACAGGTACACCACAGGTCTTCAGGCTTGTGGTGTACCTGTGGGAGCTGGCTTGCCGGCGATAGGGCCGGAACAGGCTAGCGCAGTGTCCGCTCCAGCCCACCCACCAGCATGCTTTCCATCAACCCCAGCCCCTGTTCTTCGGGCAAGGCCTTCAACAACCCCGGCAACTGGTTCAGCAGCGTCGCCACCACATGCGCCGTGGCCACCAGGGCCTGCCCCTGCAACTTCGCCTGCGGTGCGATCAACCTCAGCAACCCCGCCTCATAGCGCTTGCGCAGCAAGGCCAGGCGCGCCTGCTGGTCTTCGTTCAGGCAACAGAAGTCGCGCTCCGCCAGGCGAAACTGCATGGGCCGCTCGGCATGCAGCTGCCAGTGCGCGGCAATCAGGCAGCTCAACGCCGACGCCCCGCGCGCCATGGCCCGGCGCCCCTGATCCAGGGTGGCCTGCAACTCCTCGTACAACTCCTCGATCAGGTCGAACAACAAGTCCTGCTTGCTGGGAAAGTGGTGGTACAGCGAGCCGGCGGTAAGCCCCACATGGGCCGCCAGCTCGCGCATGCTGACCTGGCCAAAGCCCTTTTCGGCAAACAGCGCCATGGCCCGGTCACGTCGCTCTTCAAAGTTGGCACAGCGCATCGCGGCATTGACCGGGGGCATGGCGTTCGCTCCTCAGTAGGTGAAGAAACCGCGGCCGCTCTTGCGCCCCAGCCAACCGGCCGCGACCATTTCCTTGAGCAACGGGGCAGGGCGGTACTTGCTGTCGTTGAAGCCTTCATGGAAGGCCTCCATGATCGCCAGCAGGGTGTCCAGGCCGATCAGGTCGGCCAGGGCCAGCGGGCCGATCGGCTGGTTGCAGCCCAGGCGCATGCCGGTGTCGATGTCCTCGGCACTGGCCAGGCCTTCCTGGCGCACGAAGATCGCTTCGTTGATCATCGGCACCAGGATGCGGTTGACCACGAAGCCCGGGCGGTTGCCGGCGGTGATCGGGGTCTTGCCGACTTTTTCGGTCACCACCAGCGCCTGGGCGTAGGTGCTGTCGCTGGTCTGCAGGCCGCGAATGATCTCGACCAGCGCCATCATCGGCACCGGGTTGAAGAAGTGCACGCCAATGAAACGCTCGGGGTGCTCGATGCTGGCCGCCAGCTGGGTGACCGACAGCGACGAGGTGTTGGTGGCGATCAGGCAGTCGGCGGCGACGTTGGCCGCCACCTGCTGCAGGATGCGCTGCTTGAGCTGCAGGTTCTCGGTGGCGGCCTCGATCACCAGCTGCGCGCCACTCAACTGGGTGTAGTCGGTGCTGGTGCGAATGCGCGTGCGGGCGGCTGCCGCCTTGTCGGCGTCGAGGGTGCCTTTGCCGACCTGGCGCTCGAGGTTCTTGCTCAAGGTGGCCACGCCGCGCTCCAGCGCAGCGTCGGAAACATCCACCAGCAGTACCTGGTAGCCGGCCACCGCACACACCTGGGCAATGCCGTTGCCCATGGTGCCAGCGCCGATCACGGCAATCTGTTCAATGCTCATGTGTCAGGCTCCCTCAGGCGCGCTCGAAGACCACGGCGATGCCTTGGCCGCCGCCGATGCACATGGTGGCCAGGGCGTAGCGGCCTTGGATGCGATGCAGCTCATGGATGGCCTTGGTGGCGATGATTGCGCCGGTGGCGCCCACCGGGTGACCCAGGGAAATGCCCGAACCGTTGGGGTTGACCTTTTCCGGGTCGAAGCCCAGTTCGCGAGCCACGGCGCAGGCCTGGGCGGCGAAGGCTTCGTTGGACTCGATCACATCCAGGTCCTGCACCTTCAGGCCGGTCTTCTCCAGCACCTTGCGGGTGGCCGGGATCGGGCCCAGGCCCATCAGTTCAGGCTCGACGCCAGCATGGGCGTAGCCCACCAGGCGTGCCAGCGGCTTCAGGCCCAGGCGGCGCACCGCATCACCACTGGCCAGTACCAGGCCGCCAGCGCCGTCGTTGATGCCACTGGCGTTGCCGGCGGTAACGGTGCCGTCTTTCTTGAACACGGTCTTCATCCCCGCCAGTTGCTCGGCGGTCACTTCGCCACGCACATGCTCGTCGGTGCTGAACTGCACGCTGCCCTTGCGGGTTTTCAGTTCCAGCGGGACGATCTGGCTGGCGAAGCGGCCTTCGGCAATGGCGCGGGCAGCGCGATGCTGGCTGGTCAGGGCCAGTTCGTCCTGCATTTCGCGGGTAATGCCGTGCTTGGCCGCAACGTTCTCGGCAGTGATGCCCATATGGAAGTGTTCGAACGGGTCCTGCAGCACGCCGACGGTGTAGTCGATGCCTTGCAGGTCACCCATGCGAGCGCCCCAGCGTGCCTGCGGCAGCAGGTACGGGCCACGGCTCATGGATTCGGCGCCGGCTGCCACGGCCACATCGGTGTCGCCGAGCAGCAGGCATTGGGCTGCCGAGACGATGGCCTGCAGGCCCGAGCCGCACAGGCGGTTGACGTTGAATGCCGGGGTTTCCTTGGGGATGCCGGCGTTCATTGCCGCTACGCGGGCCAGGTAGGCGTCACGCGGTTCGGTGGGGATCACCGTGCCCATCACCAGGTGGCCGACTTGCTCGGCGGCCACGCCCGAGCGCTCGATGGCGGCGCGGGTGATGGCGCTGGCCAGGTCGGCCAGCGGCAGGTCCTTGAGGGAACCGCCAAAGCCACCAATGGCTGAACGGACGGCACTGACGACGTAGATTTCTGCGCTGCTCATAGGGGCTCCGATTGCGAAGGCATGGCGGGACTGGGCCAGGCTCTGCGAGAATGGCCGACGATCCCGGAGTGGGACCGAGTCTAGGCAAAGGCTCTGTTGCAGCCTATGCCGGAACTGTTCAGACAACCTGGCACTTTTTGCCACTCAGCATAGACAGCGAAAACCGCCATGCGCGATAGCGATTCGGTCGCCGTGTACTTCCTCAATGCCATGCTCCACGCCCTGCGCGACTGCCCCGCCGAACGCGATGCGCAGCTGCGTGCGGTGGGCATCGACCCGCAACTGCTCGAGCAGCCCCAGGCCCGTGTACCGGCCAAGGCCTTCGCCCAGCTGTGGCTGGCGCTGATCCAGCGCCTGGACGACGAGTTCTTCCGCCTCGACAGCCACGGCATGCCGCCGGGCAGTTTCGCCCTGATCTGCCGGGGCCTGATCCTGGAGCCGAACCTGGAAAAGGCCTTGCGCCAGTGCATGGGCGGTTTTGGCCTGTTTCTGCGTGATTTGCGCGGCAGCCTGACGCTGCGTGGCGGGCGGGCGCTGATCAGTGTGCAGTCGAGCATCGCTGACCCGCTGACCCGGGTGTATGCCGAGGAAACCTACCTGGTGCTGATGATCGGCATGCTGTGCTGGCTGGCCGGGCGGCGGATCGCCATCGACCGCACCGAGCTGGCGGTGTCGCGCCCGGCCCAGGAGGACGACCTGCTGCTGTGGGGGCCGGACCTGCGCCTGGGCAGCGGGCGCACCGAGGTGGAGTTCGACAGCGCCTACCTGCGCCTGCCGGTGGTGCAGGATGTGGCGGCCCTGAAAACCTTCCTGCGCAGCGCGCCGCAGGGGCTGGTGATTCGCTTTCGCAACCAGAACGGGCTGGTGGCCGAGGTGTACCGGCACCTGCGGGCGCGGCGCTATGGGCAGTGGCCGACGCTGGCGGCGCTGGCGCAGCAGCAGGGGGTCAGTGCCAGTACTTTCCGTCGGCAGCTGGAGCGGGAAGGGCGTTCGTACCAGCAGATCAAGGATGAGGTGCGCCGGGCAATGGCCTTCGAGCGGTTGCGCGAAGGGGAACTGAGTATTGCCGAGATTGCCGAGCAGACCGGGTTCCAGGAGCCCAGTGCGTTTCACCGGGCGTTCAAGAAATGGACCGGGCAGAGCCCCGGCAGCTACCGGGCGCGGTTGCCCGGGCGTTGAGATGTTGCCTGTGCGGGCCTCTTCGCGGGTAAACCCGCTCCCACAGGGGACTCACAGAATCTGAAAAATGTGCTGTACCTGTGGGAGCGGGTTTACCCGCGAAGAGGCCGGTACAGGCTACCGATCAATGATCAGGCCGGCACCATGGCAAACCCGACCCCGAAGCGGTTCCAGGCATTGATGGTGGCGATTGCCAGGGTCAGGTTGGCCACCTCGGCCGGCTCGAAGTGTTCCTGCAAGGCTTCATATTCGCCCTGCGGCGCGCCGTGTTCGGGCAGCCGGGTCAGGCTCTCCACCCAGGCCAGCGCAGCACGCTCGCGCGGGGTGAAGTAGGCGGTTTCCTGCCAGACGCACAAGGTCTGCAGGCGTGCCTCGGTCTCACCGGCCTTGCGCGCATCGTTGGCGTGCAGGTTGACGCAGTAGGCGCAGCCGTTGATCTGCGAGGCCCGCAGGCGCACCAGTTCCAGCAGGGAATTCTCCAGGCCGCTCTTGGCCAGGGCCTGCTCCAGGCCGACCATGGCTTTGTAGGCCTCGGGGGCGTGCTTGGCCCATTCGATACGGTTGTGCATGGCTGTCTCCAAAGGGTGTGGGGTGGGGATGGCGCTACTGTAGCGCCGCACGTTGGCCTCCCCGATAGCCAATCGCGCGCATCAGCGGGAGGCCAATCGGCCATTCGGGAGGCCACTGACAGGCATCCAATCTCTTCATTTCTGCCAGGCCGCCCAAGCCCGGATAATGACCAGGTCTTGCAACAGGAGAACCGATTCATGTCCGAAGAACGCTACATGCGCGAAGCGCTCGACCTGGCCCGCGCCAACATCAAGGCCGGTGGCCGGCCCTTCGGCGCCGTGCTGGTGTACCAGGGGCAGGTGCTGGCACGTGCGGTCAACGAGATCCACAGCACCCAGGACCCGACCGCCCACGCCGAGATGCAGGCCATCCGCAAGGCCAGCCACGCCCTGGGCCAGGCGCGCCTGGATGGCGCCGAAATCTACGCCAGTGGCCACCCGTGCCCGATGTGCCTGGCGGCCATGCACCTGTGCGGCATCGAGCGGGCCTGGTTTGCCTACGACAACGCCGAGGGCGAACCCTATGGCTTGTCCACCGCGGCGGTGTACGCGCAGATGGCTCGCCCGCCCCAGCAGCAGAGCTTGCCGCTGCGCGCACTGAAGCCCAGCGGCGAAGCCGGTCTGTACCTTGAATGGAAACAGGCCAACGCACAATGAGAGCGGCATTGAACCTGCTGCTGGTCATGCTGCTGGCACTGAACCTGCGGCCGATCCTGACCAGTATCGGCCCGTTGCTGGAACCCATGCGCGCCAGTACCGGCCTGGGTTACCAGCAGGCGGCCTTGCTGACGGCGTTGCCGGTGCTGTGCATGGGCCTGGTGCCCCTGCTGCAGCCCTGGTTGCGGCGCTGGATCAGTGAACATGGCGGCATGCTCGCTGGCCTGTCTGCCATCGCCCTGGCCTGCCTGTGGCGCCTGCAACTGGGCAGCGCGTGGGCGCTGATTGCCAGTGCGGTGGTCGCCGGCCTGGGGGTGGCGGTAGTGCAAGGCATGATGCCGGGACTGGTCAACCGCTGGTTCCCCGGCCGCCTGGCGGGGGCGATGGGCCTGTATTCGGCAGCGCTGATGAGCGGCGGCGGCCTGGCTGCCGTGCTCGGGCCGCACATCAGTGGCTACTTCGGCCACTGGCAGGTCGGCCTGGGCGTGTGGGCGATCCCGGCTGTGCTGGCGGTGCTGGCCTGGGCCGTGCTGCGGCCACGCCAGCAGGCGCCGAAGCTGGCCGGTGCCACCGGCGGTCACTGGTTCGGTACGCGCCGGACCTGGTTGCTGGCGCTGTACTTCGGCTTGATCAACGGCGGCTACACCAGCATGGTGGCCTGGTTGCCGGCCTATCACATCGAGCATGGCGGCAGCGCCCAAGGCGGTGCCGACCTGGTGGGCCTGATGACCATCTTCCAGGTGGCCGGTGCACTGGGCCTGCCGCTGTTGCTGCGGCGCTGGGCAGACCGGCGCCCAGGCCTGTGGCTGGCCTTGGCGATCCAGCTGGTGGGTTTTCTCGGCCTGCTGCTGGCACCCACGCTGGCCTCGGGGCTGTGGGTGGCGATGATCGGTTTCGGCCTGGGCGCCTGCTTCAGCCAGAGCCTGACGCTGACCCTGGAGCACCTGAAGACGCCTGCCGAGGCTGGCAGCCTGGCGGCGTTCGTGCAGGGCATCGGCTTCATCATTACCGGCATCGTGCCGTACGTCACCGGCTGGTTGCGCGACATCAGCGGTGATTTCCAGGCCTCGTGGACGCTGCTGACCGTGACCGTGGTGGCAATGCTGCTGGTTACCGCCTGCTTCAACCCACGCGGTTATGCCGCGGCCATTGCCCGCCCGGTAGTGGCGGGCAAGGCCGCACCGGTCAACTGAGGCGCTGCAAGGTGTCGCGCACCCGGTCCAGCGCTGGGTCGATGTCCAGCAGCTCGATGGCGCCGAAGCCCAGCAACAGCCCCGGGCGCACTGGCGCTTCGCTGAAGAACGGCGCCAGCGAGTACAGGCCGACCTCCACCTTGCGTGCGAGGTTGGCCAGCAGCTCGACATCGACCCCAGGTTTGGCCAGGGCGCTGAGGTGGAACCCGGCGCTGGCGGGGATGGCGCTGAACCACGGTGACAGGTCGCCGCCCAGCCGCGCGAGGATGCGTTCGCGACGGGCGCTGTAGACCTCGTGGCAACGGCGGATGTGCTTGTTCAGGTGGCCTTCGCCGAGAAACCGCGCCAGTGCCCACTGCAACAGGGTCGGGCTGTGCCAGTCGCTGAGGTGCTTGGCTACGCAAGCGGCCTTCAACACGGCGGGCGGCAGTACGGCGTAGCCCAGGCGCAACTCGGGCAGCAAGGTCTTGGAAAAGGTCCCCACATAGGCCACCAGGCCATGGCGGTCGAGGCGTTGCAACGCCTCCGCGGCTGGGCCGTGGTAGCGGAACTCGCAGTCGTAGTCGTCTTCGATGATCAACGCACCCAGCTCGGCGGCCCGTGCCAGCAGGGCGTGCCGGCGTGGCTCGCTCATCGGCATGCCCAGCGGGAACTGGTGCGAGGGCGTCACGTAGATCAGCCGCGTGCCGTCGGCGATCTGTTCCACGCACAGGCCTTCATCGTCCACCGGTACCGATTGCAGGCGCGCGCCCAGGGCCAGGAACAGTTGCCGCGCTGGCGGGTAGCCCGGGTCTTCCATGGCCACCTGGCAACCCGGCTCGACCAATACCCGGGCGATCAGGTCCAGAGCCTGCTGGGCGCCGTTGCACACCAGCAGGTCGGCGGCGCTGCAGTGCACGCCGCGGGCGTAGGCGACGTGATGGGCAATGGCCTCGCGCAGCTCTGGCAGGCCCTGGGCCGGGAACTGCCGCTCGGGGTGGCGCTGGCTGCGGCGCAGGGCATAGTTCAGGCAACTGCGCCACTGGTCGAACGGGAACTGCGCCTTGCTCGAGGCCCCGCCGATGAAGTCGTAACGCGAGGGAGCGTCCAGCTGACGTTGGCTCAGCACGGTGGCGCGCTGCTGCCAGCGCTCGAGGGACGCGGCAGCGGCCAGGGGAATGGCGGTCGATTCGCTGCTGCGCAGCGGCTGGCGCGGGGTGATGAAGGTGCCCCGGCCGACCACGCCGCTCAGCAGGTTGTCGTAGGTCAGCCGGGAATAGGCCTCGGCCACGGTCTTGCGCGACACGCCCAGCTGCTCTGCCAGCAGGCGGCTTGGCGGCAGTTGGGTGCCGGCGGCCAGGTGGCCGCTGTCGATGCCGGCGCGCAGTTGCTGGTAAAGCTGGTCGGCCAGGCCTTTGCGGCCTTCCAGGCGAATGTGCAGTTCCATGGAGCGGTCCGGAGCGGGGAAGTGCTCAGGATAGCGGATTGGTCGGGGAAGGGCATGGGGCCGCTTTGCGGCCCATCGCCGGCAAGCCAGCTCCCACAGGGATAGCACATGGCTTGAGGTCTTCGCGGTCTGCCTGTTCTGGCCCCATCGCTGGCAAGCCAGCTCCCACAGGTACTGCACAATGCTTGAGGTCGGTGCAGTCGAGGTGGGAGCTGGCTTGCCGGCGATGGGCTGCAGAGCAGCCCCCAGGCAAGCGGTAGGTAATCAGAAGCGTGCCGTACTCACCGTGATGTAGCCCTTGTCCGCCAGCGCGATACGTATCACTGTCTCGTCCGCCGGCGCCTTGCGGTTGCGCTTGATGCGCACGCCTTCCACCGCCGCCGCTTTCATGTGCTCGGTAATGGCCCGCCCGTTCGGGTCGAAGAACAACTCGCTGGCCAGCAACTCGATACGCTCGATCAGCTGGCGGGAGCGTTCATCGGTGGCGCAGAAGAACATCACCCCCGACAGGTGGGGGTCTTCGTCCGGGTTGTTCATGTCATGGGCCAGCAGTTCGCGCAGGGTGCTGCGCAATTCGGCAGTGGGGCGGGCGTACAGGTGCATGCGGAACCTCCTCTGGATCGCGACCTCGCGTCATCCAGTGCCGATCATGTTTTCAGTGGGCAGGGGGCAACAAGTAGGACGCATCCGAGCAACGCGTAGGAGTTTTCTGAAGATGCAGGAGTGACACCCCAAGCTGGCGGGAGGACAGCGCCTGCGGCACAATTTGCCGCCCGCTACCCGCCTTGCCGAGGATTGCCATGAACAGCCATTTCCAAGCCGTCGACCTGAAAAAGGCCTATCGCCTGCTGAACCACGGCCCGACGGTGCTGGTGTCGGCCAGCCACGAAGGGGTGGACAATGTGATGGCGGCCGCCTGGGCCTGTGCGCTGGATTTCGACCCACCCAAGGTGACCGTGGTACTCGACAAGACCGCCCGCACCCGGCAGTTGGTGGAGGGCAGTGGCTGGTTCGTGATCCAGGTGCCCACCGCGGCGCAGGCGCAGCTGACCCACCAGGTGGGTACCCGCAGCCTGTTCGACCAGCCCGACAAGCTCGCCAGCATTGGTGTGCAGCTGGCGCGGGTCGAGGGGCATGCGGCGCCGTTGGTGGAGGGCTGTTCGGCCTGGTTGATGTGCCGGGTGATCGACGAGCCGCACAACCAGAGCACCTACGACCTGTTCATTGGCGAGGTGGTGGCGGCCTGGGCCGATGACCGGGTGTTCCGCGATGGCCACTGGGCCTACGAGAATGCCGACCCGCAGTGGCGCAGTTTGCACTACGTGGCGGGTGGGCATTTTTATGCGATAGGCGAGCCGGTGGTGGTCGATTCGCAAAGTTGATTACACCTGGCCCGGCCTCATCGCCGGCAAGCCAGCTCCCACAGGTATCACACCAGGCCTGAAGCCTGTGCAGTACCTGTGGGAGCTGGCTTGCCGGCGATAGGGCCGCATAGCGGCCCCTGTCAGCATCAGCGCCCGACCTCCTGCTTGAAGCGCAAGCGCCAGCCATGCAGCAACGGTTCGGTATAGCCACTGGGCTGCTGCCGGCCCTTGAACACCAGCTCCCGCGCAGCGCGGAATGCATGCGATGTCTCGAAACCGGCGGCCATTGGCCGGTACGCCGGGTCCCCGGCATTCTGCTGGTCGACCACGCGGGCCATGCGTTGCATGGTCGCCTCGACCTGATCGGCATCGACCACCCCGTGGTGCAGCCAGTTGGCAATGTGCTGCGCCGAAATCCGCAGGGTCGCGCGGTCTTCCATCAGGCCCACATCATGGATATCCGGCACCTTGGAACAGCCGACCCCTTGCTCGACCCAGCGCACCACGTAACCGAGGATACCCTGGCAGTTGTTGTCCAGTTCGGCCTGGATGTCGGCTGCGCTCCAGGGCCGCTCGGGGCTGACCGGGACACTGAGCAGGTCATGCAGCAACTCGGCGCGCTGGGCATTCAGGTCAACCTGTTCCAGCGTTTGCTGCACGGCCGCCACATCCACCTGGTGGTAGTGCAGCGCATGCAGCGTCGCGGCTGTGGGCGAGGGCACCCAGGCGGTGTTGGCGCCGGCCCTGGGCTGGGCGACTTTCTGTTCGAGCATGGCCGCCATCAGGTCGGGCATGGCCCACATGCCCTTGCCGATCTGCGCCTTGCCGCGCAGGCCACAGGCCAGCCCCACCAGTACGTTGCTGCGCTCGTAGGCCTGGATCCAGGCACTGCCTTTCATGTCACCCTTGCGCAGCATGGCGCCGGCTTCCATGGCCGTGTGCATCTCGTCACCGGTGCGGTCGAGGAAGCCGGTGTTGATGAATACCACCCGTGACGCGGCGCTGGCGATGCAGGCCTTGAGGTTGACGCTGGTACGCCGCTCCTCGTCCATGATGCCCATCTTCAGCGTATGTGCGGGCAGGCCCAACAGGGCTTCGACGCGGCCGAACAGCTGGTCGGCAAAGGCCACCTCGGCCGGCCCGTGCATCTTCGGCTTGACGATGTACAGGCTGCCCTCGCGGGAATTGCCGCGGCGCTTGAGGTCATGCAGGCCGATCAGGCTGGTGACCACGGCATCGAGGATGCCTTCCGGGATTTCCCGGCCATCACGGTCGTGGATGGCCGGGTTGGTCATCAGGTGGCCGACGTTGCGGATGAACAGCAGCGAGCGGCCCGGCAGGGTCAGTGGCTGGCCGTCTGCGCCGTGGTAGTGGCGGTCTTCGGCCAGGGTGCGTTCAAAGGTTTTGCCGCCCTTGCTGACCTGCTCGCTGAGGTCGCCCTTCATCAGGCCCAGCCAGTTGCGGTAGACGTTGACCTTGTCGTCGGCATCCACGGCGGCTACCGAGTCTTCGCAGTCGATGATGGTGGTGAGCGCGGCCTCCAGCAGGATGTCCTTGACCCCGGCCGGGTCCTGCTGGCCAATGGCGTTGGCCGGGTCGACCTGGATTTCGAAATGCAGCTGGTGATGCTGCAACAGGATCGCTGTTGGCGTGTTCGGCTCACCTTGGTAGCCACGCAGTTGCGCGGGGTGCATGAGCCCCACCTGGCGGCCATCGGCCAGGGTTGCCTGCAGCATGCCCTGGCTGATCGCGTAGGCCTTGGCGTCGTTGTGCGACGCACCGTCGAGCGGGGCAGCGGTGTCGAGGAACTGCCGGCCATAGGCGATCACCTTGGCGCCGCGTCGCGGGTTGTAGCCTTGGCCACGTTCGGCGCCATCGGTTTCGGCGATGGCATCGGTGCCGTACAGGGCATCGTACAGCGAGCCCCAGCGGGCGTTGGCGGCGTTGAGGGCGTAGCGGGCGTTGCTCAGTGGCACCACCAGTTGCGGGCCGGCCTGCACGGCGATCTCGCGGTCGACGTTGCGGGTGCTGACCTGCACGCTTGCCGGGGGCTCCACAAGGTAGCCGATGCCTTGCAGGAAGTGCTGGTAGGCGGCCATGTCACGGATCGGGCCGGGGTGCTGGCGGTGCCAGTTGTCCAGTTCTGCTTGCAGGCGCTCGCGTTCGGCGAGCAGGGCGCGGTTTTGTGGTGCGAGGTCGTGGACCAGGGTGCTGAAGCCTTGCCAGAAGGTGCGGGCTTCGATGCCGGTGCCGGGGAGGGCTTCGTCTTCGATGAAGCGCTGCAGGGTGGGGGCGATCTGGAGTGGATGGTTTGGCATTGTCTGTTCGCTCGATGTTCAGGCTTCTGGAAAGTTTTTGCTTGTGCCGGCCTCTTCGCGGGCTTGCCCGCTCCCACAGGTACTGCACAGGACTCAGGTCTTGTGAAAGCCCTGTGGGAGCGGGCAAGCCCGCGAAGAGGCCGGCACAGGATTCAGAGAGCAGCCGCCCCGGCCTTGGCCACCTGGGCATCCTGCTCGGACTTGACCCCGGACACGCCGATCGCCCCCACCACCTGCCCATTCACCCGCAGCGGCACGCCACCTTCCAGGCTGGTCAGCAGCGGCGCGGTGACGAAAGCGGTACGGCCACCATTGACCATCTCCTCGTAATCCCGCGTCTCCTTGCGCCCCAGCGCGGCTGTGCGGGCCTTTTCCATCGCGATGTAGGCGCTGGCCGGCGCGCAGCCGTCCAGGCGCTCCAGGGCCAGCGGGTGGCCACCGTCGTCGACCACGGCGATGGTCACGTTCCATTGTTGCGCCTGGGCTTGCTGGCGGGCGGCGGTCAGCACGAGGGCGACTTCGGCCTGGCCGATCACGGACTTGCTATGCATGGTGGTTCTCCGGGTTCAAGGCTGCTTCGACGATTTCGATCCAGTGCCGCACCGGTGTGCGCCCAGCCCCGTCGAGGTGGGCCTGGCAGCCGATGTTGGCGGTGGCGATGACTTGCGGTTTGCCGCTTTCCAAGGCGTTGAGGCGGTTGTCGCGCAGTTGTAGCGACAGCTCGGGCTGGGTCAGCGAATAGGTGCCGGCCGAGCCGCAGCACAGGTGGCCGTCCGGTACCGGGGTCAGGGTAAAGCCCAGGCGTGTCAGCAACGCCTCCACCGCACCCCCTAGCTTCAGCGCGTGCTGCAGGGTGCATGGGCAATGGAAGGCCAGGCGCTGTTCGGCGCACAGGCTCAGTTGCTCGACCGGCTCGTCGCGCAGCACCTCCACCAGGTCGCGGGACAGGGCGCTGACCCGTGCGGCCTTGGCGGCGTAGCGCGGGTCCTTTTCCAGCAGGTGGCCGTAGTCACGCACGAACGCGCCGCAGCCGCTGGCCGTTTGCACGATGGCCTCGGCGCCGGCTTCGATGGCTGGCCACCAGGCATCGATATTGCGCCGCGCCCGTTGCAGGCCTTGTTCCTGGGCATTGAGGTGATAGTCCACCGCGCCACAGCAGCCGGCCTGCTGGATCGGCACCACGCTGATGCCCAGGCGGTCCAGCAGGCGTGCGGCGGCGGCATTGGTGTTGGGCGACAGGGCCGGTTGCACGCAGCCTTCCAGCATCAGCACCCGCCGCGCATGGCGCGGTGCGGGGCGTTGGCCGGGGGCGGTGACCCGCGCCGGCAGCTTGCGCTTGAGCGTGGCCGGCAACAGCGGGCGCAGGGCCTGGCCGCTGCGGGTCAGGGCCTTGAACAGCGCCGGGCGTGGCACCACTGCGCGCAGGCCCTGGCGCAGCAGGCGCTGGCCGAGCGGGCGCGGCACCTGCTGTTCGACCACGGCGCGGCCGATGTCCAGCAGGTCGTGGTACTTCACCCCGGAAGGGCAGGTGGTTTCACAGTTGCGGCAGGTCAGGCAGCGATCCAGGTGCAACTGGGTGCTGGCGGTGATCGGCGCGCCTTCGAGCATCTGCTTGATCAGGTAGATGCGCCCGCGTGGGCCGTCCAGTTCATCGCCCAGCAGCTGGTAGGTGGGGCACGTGGCGGTGCAGAAACCACAGTGCACGCAGGAGCGCAGGATGCTTTCGGCCTCGTCGGCGCGGGCCAGTTGCCGGGCGGTTTCGCTCAGGTTGGTTTGCATGGTCTGGCCTCACAGGTCCGGGTACAGGCGGCCAGGGTTGAACACCCCCTGGGGGTCGAGTTGCTGCTTGAGCGCACGGTGGTAGCGCATCAGCGCGGCGGGCAGCGGAGGGCTGCTGGCAGCGCCAGGGGCATGGCAGGTGGCGTGGCCGCCAACCTTGGCGACCTGCTCGCGGATCTCTTGCGCCGGTGCCGTGGACTTGAGCCAGCGCTGCGCGCCACCCCAGTCGATCAGCTGCTGGCCGGGCAGCTCCAGCTCGCCGGTGGCGTTGGGCACGGACAGGCGCCACAGCGGCGCGGGGCTGGCAAAGAACGCCAGGCGCTGCTCGCGCAGGTCGCTCCAGAAGCAGCTGTCCAATGCCTCGCCGCCCAGGCGCTGGCGTGCCGACTGCACCGAGCCTTCGCCGCCTTCCAGGCGCAGGTACAGCGCGTCGCCGTCATGGCAGGCCGCGCTGATCGGCAGCGGCTGCTGGCCCCATTCAGCCAGCTCCGCCAGCGCCTGGTGGCGGCCCATCGGCAGACGCAGGCTGAGGCACTGGCGCGGGCGTGGCAGCACTTTCAGCGACACCTCGGTCAGCAACCCGAGGCAGCCGAAGCTGCCCGCCATCAGCCGCGACACGTCGTAGCCGGCAACGTTCTTCATCACTTCGCCACCAAAGCGCAACAGCTTGCCGTGGCCGGTGATCACCCGCGTGCCCAGCACATAGTCACGCACCGACCCGGCCCACGGCCGCCTTGGGCCTGACAGCCCGGCCGCGACCATGCCACCCAGGGTGGCGTCGGGGCCCAGGTGCGGTGGTTCGCAGGGCAGCATCTGGCCAGCTTCGTGCAATGCCGCCTCGATCTCGCGCAGCGGCGTGCCGGCGCGGGCAGTCAGCACCAGTTCGGTCGGGTCGTAGCTGACGATGCCCCGGTGGCTGCGGGTGTCGAGCACCTCGCCGGCCACCGGGCAGCCGAGCATGGCCTTGCTGTTGCCGCCCTGGATACGCAGCGGCGTGGCCTGGTTCAGCGCCTGGTTGACCTGCTCCAGCAGGGCCTGGCTGATGTCGCGGTCCATGCTCATCAGAAACGCTCCAGTTCGGGGAAGGGCAATTGCCCATGGTGCACATGCATGGCACCGAATTCGGCGCAGCGGTGCAGGGTGGGGATGTTCTTGCCGGGGTTGAGCAGGCCCTGTGGGTCGAAGGCTGCCTTGACCGCATGGAACAGGGTGATTTCGTCGCTGTTGAACTGTGCGCACATCTGGTTGATCTTCTCGCGCCCCACTCCGTGCTCGCCGGTGATGCTGCCGCCCACGGCCACGCACAGTTCGAGGATCTTGCCGCCGATGGCTTCGGCACGTTCCAGCTCGCCTGGCAGGTTGGCATCGAACAGGATCAGCGGGTGCATGTTGCCGTCGCCGGCGTGGAACACGTTGGCCACGCGCAGGCCGTATTCGGCGGACAGTTCGCTGATGCCCTTGAGCACCCGTGGCAGTTCGCGGCGCGGGATGGTGCCGTCCATGCAGTAGTAGTCCGGGGAGATGCGCCCCACCGCAGGAAAGGCGTTCTTGCGTCCGGCCCAGAAGCGCACGCGCTCGGCCTCGTCGCAGGCCAGCCGTACTTCACGCGCGCCGGCCTGGGCCAGCACGGCGGCGACCCGTTCGCAGTCGTCATGCACATCGGCCTCGACGCCATCCAGCTCGCACAGCAGGATGGCCGCCGCGTCCACCGGGTAACCGGCATGGATGAAGTCCTCGGCGGCGCGGATCGCCAGGTTGTCCATCATCTCCAGGCCGCCGGGGATGATCCCGGCAGCGATGATCTCGGCCACAGCCCGGCCGGCGTCCTCGACGCTGTCGAAGCTGGCCAGCAGCACCCGCGCCACCTGGGGCTTGGGCAGCAGCTTGACGGTGACTTCGGTGACGATGCCGAGCATGCCTTCGGAGCCGGTGAACAGTGCCAGCAGGTCGAAACCGGGGCTGTCCAGGGCATCGCTGCCGAGGGTCAGGCGTTCGCCCTCGACCGTGAGGATTTCCACCTTGAGCAGGTTGTGCACGGTCAGGCCGTACTTGAGGCAGTGCACGCCACCGGCGTTCTCGGCGACATTGCCGCCGATGGAGCAGGCGATTTGCGAGGACGGGTCCGGCGCATAGTACAGGCCGTGGGGCGCGGCCGCCTGGGAGATGGCCAGGTTGCGCACGCCGGGCTGCACACGGGCGAAGCGGCCCTGCGGGTTGACTTCGAGAATGCGGTTGAACCGCGCCATCACCAGCAGGATGCCTTTGGCCAGTGGCAGGGCGCCGCCCGACAGGCCGGTACCGGCGCCGCGTGCCACCACCGGCACGCCACGCTGGTGGCAAAGCCTGAGCAGCGCCTGCACCTGCTCCAGGCGCTCGGGCAGCACCACCAGCAGCGGCACCGTGCGGTAGGCCGAGAGGCCGTCGCATTCATAGGGCTTGAGGTCTTCCTCGCGGTGCAGGATCTCGAGGTCCGGCAGGGCAGCGCGCAGCGCTTGCAGCAGCGCCGCCCGGTCCACGTCGGGCAGCGCGCCATCGACGCGTTCGTCATACAGGATATTCATCGGCTCACTCGGCAACGGTTTTTGTTGTTGTTGGCAAAGCGCTCACCCTTGCAGCCTGCGCGTGGCCGCCGCCCGGGTCGAGCACGGGGTGAACTGGTCCTACCAGTTTTTGCGACGGGTACTGGTTATTGACGGCTTTGCCTGGCTAGATTGAGGCAGGTGGTCGAAGTGGTCCTACCAGCAGGAGGGTACGCAGTGGGTACTGAAGGCAAGGCCAAGGTCGCCGACCAGGTGGCCGAACGGGTCGAGCGGCTGATCGTCGAAGGCGTGCTCAAGGTGGGCCAGGCCCTGCCGTCGGAGCGGCGCCTGGTGGACAAGCTGGGCTGTTCGCGCTCGGCGCTGCGTGAAGGCCTGCGCATCCTGCGCGGGCGCGGCATCATCGACACCGAGCAGGGGCGTGGCTCGTTCGTTGCCGACCTGACGGGCCATGCGGGCGCCACGCCGTTGATGCACCTATTCGGATCGCAGCCGCGCACGCTGTTCGACCTGCTGGAAGTGCGGGCGTTGCTGGAGGCCGAATCGGCGCGCCTGGCGGCGTTGCGGGCCACCGAGGTCGACCGTTTGCTGATCCGCCGGCGCTATGAAGAAATGCTGGCTGCGCACGAAGCCCCCGAAGCGATCGATGCCCGTGAACATGCCCGCCGCGACCATGCCTTTCACCGGGCGATCAGCGAGGCGTCGCACAACCCGGTGCTGGTGCATACCTTGCAATCGCTCAGTGACCTGACCTTGAGCACGGTGTTCGCCTCGGTCAACAACCTGTATTGCCGACCGGCGCAGAAGCGCCAGATCGACCGCCAGCATGCGCGGTTGTATCACGCGGTGATGGAGCAGCTGCCCGAGCAGGCGCAGCGCGCGGCGCGCGAACATATCAACGGGATCCGCGACAGTTTGCGGGAGATCGAGCAGGAGGAGCAGCGGCTGGTAAGGGCTACCATGCGCATGGATGGCTGGGGGTGAATGTATGCCTGTGCCGGCCCTTTCGCGGGCTTGCCCGCTCCCACAGGGACTGCACCGGGTCTGATGCCTGTACAGTACTTGTGGGAGCGGGCAAGCCCGCGAAGAGGCCGATGCAGGATTACCTCAATCAATGATCGGCTATGCGGTCATCCTGCGAGAGGAGGGCCCGGGCCAGCTCTTCATCATTGGCCTGCAAGCCAGGGTTGTCCTTGCGGGCTTGTTCCAGCGCCGACTCCACATAGGCGCCACGGATTGCACCACCGCTGGCGACGTAGGCCGAAAGCTCGTCACGCGCCGGGATGATCCGTTTGTCGTCCTTGAAGGTCGAGTAAAGCGAGGCGGAAACACCGGCCGAGGTTGCGACGTCGCCTGCGTCGACGTCAGCCAGGGCAGCACCGGCAGGCAGCAGGAGCAGCAGCGCAGGGGCGAGGAGTAGGTGGCGCATGGTGTGATCTCCAGTAGCATGAAGCCCAAGTAATTGAACCACTCAGTGTTTAAGAAAGCGCAGGTGGGGTGGTAGTTCCCTTGTTCACGCTGGAGATTGCCGGGGCTGCTGCGCAGCCCATCGCCGGCAAGCCAGCTCCCACGTCGACCGCGCTGCCCTTAAGGCCTGTGCAGTACCTGTGGGAGCTGGCTTGCCGGCGATAGGGCCCTGTCAGGCGAGTTGGTAAGTAGTCTTCACCCGGGTAAAGAACTGCCGCGCATGCGTCCCTTGCTCCCGCGAGCCCAGGCTCGATGCCCCATTCCCACCAAACGGCACGTGGTAATCCACCCCGGCCGTAGGCAGGTTGACCATCACCATCCCCGCCGAACTGTTGCGCTTGAATTGCTCGGCATGGCGCAGCGAGGTGGTGACGATCCCGGCAGACAGGCCAAAGGCGGTGTCCTCGGCGGCGGTGAAGGCTTCCTCGTAATCACGCACCTTGAGCACGCTCAGCACCGGCCCGAAAATCTCCTCGCGGTAGATGCGCATGTCCGCGGTCACTTCGGTGAACAGCGCCGGGGTGAAGAAATACGCCCCCGCCGGGTTGTCGATGCGCTCGCCACCGCACACCAGCTTCGCGCCCTGTTCAAGGCCGGCGGCCACGTACGACAGGTTCTGCTCCAGTTGCCGGCTGTCGACCACCGGGCCGATGTCGGTGCCGGCTTGCAGCGCATCGCCCACCTGCAGCGCGCGGGTACGCTCGGCCAGGCGCGCGACGAAGGCGTCATGAATGCCGGCGGTCACGATTACCCGCGAGCTGGCCGTGCAGCGCTGGCCGGTACTGTAGAACGAGCCGTTCAGCGCCACCTCTACCGCCTGCTCCAGGTCGGCGTCATCCAGCACGATCAGCGGGTTCTTGCCGCCCATCTCCAGTTGCACTTTCTTCATGCCCTCGGCCGCCAGCCGGGCGATCTGCCGGCCGGTGTGCTCGGAGCCGGTGAAGCTGATGCCATCGACCAGTGGCGAGCGGATGATCGTGTCGCCCACGCTGCGCCCCGGGCCGATCAGCATGTTGAACACGCCCGCCGGCAACCCGGCGCGGGAAATGATTTCGGCCAGGGCCCAGGCCGAGGACGGCACCAGTTCGGCCGGCTTGAACACCACGCAGTTGCCAAAACACAGCGCCGGGGCGATCTTCCACGCCGGGATGGCGATGGGGAAGTTCCACGGCGCGATGATGCCGATCACGCCCAGCGGTTGGCTGAACACATCGATGGCCACGTCCTGGCGCACCGACTGGTACTTCTCGCCTTCGGCGCGCAGGGCTTCCTGGGCGTAGAACTTGAACGAGCGCCCGGCCCGGTCCACTTCGCCCAGGGCTTCGCGCACCACCTTGCCTTCTTCGCGAGCCAGCAGCGTGGCCAGCTCCTCGCGGCGGGCGAGGATTTCCGTGCCGATGAAGTCCAGCGCGTCAGCGCGCTGCTGCGGGTTGCTGCGCGCCCAGGCCGGCTGCGCCCGGCGGGCAGCGGCGATGGCCTGTTCGGTCAGCACCTGGTCGGCGCGTTCGAAGCGTTCGACCACTTCACCCGGGTGGGACGGGTTGCGGTTCTCCAGGATGTCGGCGCTGCTGCCCAGAGGGATGAAGGCGCCATCGACGTAGCTGCTTTTGGTCACGAGGGTCATGCGGTGCGAATCCTTTTTTCAGAAACCTGGCGGGCGACAAAGTCGCTGATGTTGTCCACGGCGCTGTCCATCAACTGTTGCATGGCGTCTTCGCTGCTCCAGGCGATGTGCGGGTTGAGCAGGAAGTCATCGCGGTCGATCAGCTGGAACAACGGGTTGCTCGGGTGCAGCGGCTCTACCTCGACCACATCCAGTGCCACGCCGCCCAGGCGACCTTGCTGCAGTGCCTGGATCAGCGCCGCTTCGTTGACCACGCCACCACGGCCAGTGTTGATCACCAAGGCATCGGGCTTCATCAACGCCAGTTGCCCGGCGTCGATCAGGTTGTAGGTTTCGGGCGTGAGCGGGCAGTTGATCGACAGCACATCGCAGCTTTTCAGCAGTTCGGCCAGCGGCCGGCAGTCGGGGCCCTTGCGCTTGCCGCCACGGTCCTCGAACAGCACCTGCATGCCGAACGCCCGCGCCAGGTGCGCCAGGCGCAGGGCGATCGGGCCGCTGCCGATGATCGCCAGCTGCTTGTCGCGCACATCGCGGATGCGGTGGTTGAAGTAGATGTTCTGGTGCGGCTTGTCGCCGGCATGCACCTGGCGCATCAGGCGGGTGAAGGCGGCCGGGCGGCGGAACAGTTCGAGGATCATCGCCAGGCTGTGTTCGGCCACCGTGTTGGCGGCATAGCCCGGCACGCTCGACACCTCGATGCCGTGGGCCTCGCAGTAGGCGACATCGACGATGTCGCGGCCGGTGAGGGCCAGCGAGATCATCTTCAGCCTGGGCAGCTGGCGCAGGTGCTCTTCGCGCAGCGGCACGCTGCAGGTCAGCGCCACGGTGGCGTCCTGCAGGTGCTCCAGCACCTGGTCGGGGTGGGTGTAGGCAAACTGCTGCCAGCTGTGCTCGCAGTCAGGGCGCTTGAGGCGGGTGGAAGGCGCCAGGCCTTCGTCGTCGAGGAAGACGATATGTTCGCTCACGGTATTGTCCTTATTTTTTCTGCGCGGGCACGTAGCCGGCGGGTGCCATGCCGACCAGCTGGCGGGTGATGAAGCCGGCGTCCTGGTCGTGGTCCTCCAGCGATTCCTTGCGCACCAGCGCATCGCGCACCAGGTGTGCGCCAAAGAAGCGGAACGGCTCTGGCGGCAGCAGTTTCATCTTCTGGTTGACCAGGCCACAGTTGGCCCATTCGTCGTTGGCATGGGTGGCCAGCGACTTGATGATGCGGCTGGCGAACACCGTGGTGGCCACACCGTTGCCGGAAAAACCGATGCCGTAGCTGACAGTCTGGTGGTGGTCGAGGTAGCCGAAGTTCGGCAAGCCTTTCATGGCCCGGTCGATCGGCCCGGTCCAGCTGCTGACCACTGGCACGTCCTGCAGTTGCGGGTACAGGCGGCGCAGTTCGGCGGCAACCTTGTCGGCGGCCGGCGACGGCTTTTCATACAGGTTGCCGATGCGCCCGGCATAGGCGAACTGGCCCAGCGGCTTGCCGAACACCACGCGCCCGTCCGGGGTGTTGCGCCAGTAGTTGAGCACGGTGCGCGAGTCGGTCATGCATTCGCCGCCGCTGAAGCCGATGGCGTCGAGCTTGGCCTTGACCGGCGCGGTGGCGACCATGTCGCTGGACATGATCGCGATCATCCGGCGCAGCTCGGGGAACTGCGCGCCCCAGGCGTTGAGTGCCAGTACCACGTGGTTGGCCTTCACATGGCCTTTGGCGGTGTGTACCACCGGGTTCTTGCCGCGTTCCAGGTGGGTGAACGGCGACTTCTCGAAAATCTGCACGCCCAGTTTCAGCGCCACGCGGCGCAGGCCGCGGGCCAGCATGGCCGGCTGCACGGTGGCGGCGTTGGGGTCGTAGATGCCACCCAGCACCAGCGGCGAGCCGACCCGGCCACGGATGGTCTGGCGGTCCAGCTCCTGGAACGGGTTGACGTCGAGCTTCTGCAGGCCGTCGGTGAGCACGCGCCAGGAGTTCATCTGCCGCTGGTTGGTCGCGGTCCACAGCCAGCCGTCCTTGCGGTACTGGGCGTCGATACCGTGTTCCTGGCAGAAGCTGCCGATCTCGTCGATGGCCGACTCGGCGGCCTGGCAGATGCGCCGTGCCTCGACGTCGCCGCAGATGGTGCGCACCGACAGGTACTTGCCCCACCAGTTGGTAGCCACGCCCCCGTTGCGCCCGCTGGCACCGGAGCCGCAGCGGTCGCGCTCGACGATGACGATGGTTTTTTCCGGGTGGGCCGTTTTCAGGCGGATGGCCGACCACAGGCCAAGGAAGCCACCGCCGACGATGCACACGTCGGCTTGAATCGAGTCCTGCAGGGCAGGGGCGAGGTCGCTGTCCAGGTCAAGCGCCTGGGCATACCAGAATCCACGGTACATGAGGGGTGCCTCTGAGCATGTTTGTCTTGTGGGCACATGATGCTCAGCCGGGCCGGCGGGCCGATATTACAGTCATGACAATTGATAGAACGGTGCCGCCTTTTGTCACGGATTTCCTATTTGTGGGGATGCATATGATATGACGGACGCAGGGCGCACTTTAGAATGGCGCTATTGCGAATGTCATGAGGCTTGCGTCCATGGTTGCTCAACAACAAATAGAACAACGGGAAGAACCGGCGCATGCCCCTGTCATCGCTGCGCAGGTAAAGCCGGAACTGCGGGTGGGTTTCGTGCTGATGAACCACTTCACCCTGGTGCCGGTGGCCGGGCTGGTGGACTCGCTGCGCTTTGCCGCCGACAAGTCGTTCCGCAGCCAGCAGGTGTTTTGCCAGTGGGACTGGATGACCCTCGACGACCAGCCGATCACCGCCAGCTGCGGCATGCCCATTTCGCCGACCAAGCCGCTGAACCTGTTCGCCCAGTACGACTACATCGTGCTGGCCGGCGGCCTACTGGACGAAACCCGCAACCCGCCAGCCTGGTTGCTGGATGCGCTGCGCGAGGTGCATGCCGCGAATATCCCGATCATCGCCCTGTGTTCGGGCTCGTTCGTGCTGGGCAAGGCCGGGCTGCTGGATGGCCGGCGCTGCGCCCTGCATTTCACCCTGCGCGATGAGTTCAGGGAGCGCTTCCCGCTGTCCACGGCGGTGATCGACAAGAGCTATGTGGACGACCGCGGCATCATCACCTGCCCGGGTGGCACCGCCATCGACCTGGCAGCCAACCTGATCCGCCGGCATTGCGGTGCGGTACGGGCGCAGAAGGGGTTGGAATACCTGCTGGTGGACGAGCGTGCCGACGAGCAGGAGGGCAAGGCGGCCAGCGAATGCGTGTACCAGAACGACAGGGTGCAGCGGGCGATCAGCTTCATGCGGGCCAACCTGGATGCCTCGATGACGCTCAAGGCCGTGGCCGAAGCGGTGGGCACCCACCCCCGGCAGTTGCACCGCGAGTTCGTCGCCAATACCCAGGAACCGCCGGCCAACTACTGGCGCAAGCTGCGCCTGGACCATGCCCGGCGGTTGCTGGTGAATACCAGCCAGAACATCACCACCATTGCCTTGGCGTGCGGGTTTTCCGATGCGTCGCACTTTATCCTGTGGTTCCGCAAGCAGTATGGCGAGACGCCGTACAGCTTCCGCAAGCGGCGGCATGAGGTGGAGCGGTTTGACTGGCATGGTGACAAGGTGGGGCTGGACCCGGAGCTCTAGCAGGTCTCAAACCATGCAGCGCGGGCCGTTGTAGGAGCAACTGTCTTGCTCAAAATTTAAAAGCACATACGATCACTGTGGGAGCGGGCTTGCCCGCGAACACGGGCGAAGCCCGTGCCATCCACCGCGTCGCCTGCTTCGCGGGCATGCCCGCTCCTACAACGGACCGCGTTAACCAGTCAGGTAGCACAAGGCAGTTGTTTCCCCAAAAGGTCGCGCAGGATCAGAGCTGGCCGAAGGCCTGGATCTCGATGCGGTAATCCGCTGTCGCCAAGGCCGCGCCTACACAAGCCCGCACTGGCGGCTGATCGCCAACCCAGGCGTCATACACCTCGTTCATCGCCGCAAACTCGCCCATGTCGGCCAGCCAGATCTGCACGCGGGTCAGGTTGCCCTTGCCTGCGCCGACCTGCACCAGCCACTGCTCCAGTTGCGCCAGTACGCAGCGGGTCTGCGCGGCGATGTCGCCCGGTTGCAGGGCGACGATGCCCGAGGTTTCGATGCGGCCATCCACCAGCACCATCTGGCTGGCCCGTGGGCCGGGGTTGATACGTTCGATCATCGACAGTTTCCTTAGAACAGCACGTAGGTCTTGCGCAGGGTTTCGCGAATGTCCCACACACCCTCGCAGTTTTCCGGGAACAGCACCGCGTCGCCCGCGCGCAGCTCCACCGGCTCGCCACCGTCGGGGGTGAAGGTGCACCAGCCGCTGACGATGTGGCTGAATTCACGGTTTTTCAGGTGACGGCGGAACACCCCCGGGCTGCTTTCCCATACACCGATGCTGGCGCCGACGGCCTGGTCGGTCTGGTCCTGGGCGGTGGCAGCCTGGGCGATGGGTTCGCCGATCGGCAGGCGGGCAGGGGCCGGGGTGCCCAGGCTGCCACCGCCC